>NZ_JAVSCF010000229.1:0-10231 GCF_031932565.1 Streptomyces sp. B1866 | reverse complement strand
AAGACCAAGAAGGACTCCGACCTGATCTGGTGACCGTGGCTGACTGATGCGTACCGTTGGACATGGTCCGGAAGTGGTGCGTGGCGGCGACTGTAAGGGCTGCCGCGTCGCGTAACAGCCGCGTTCTGAGCCGCATTCGACTGGGTCAAGCGCGGATAGCGCCATGCGCTCTTGGACCGCAGGGCTCGCGTCAACAGGGCAACCGGCCGTTGACCGTCGAAGCCTTCCTCAAGCTGCGATGCTTTCAAGACAACGACGCCACAAATTGATGCCCATTTTTGAAAGTCCTTCCGGCACCTCCGACAGCGAGGCGATCTCATGTTCGATCGCACTACTACGTTTGCGGCAGTATTGGCACCACTCGCCGCGTACGTCCGTCAGAATGCCGAGCGCCTGGTGGATGACGGCAAAGACGTAGAGACCGTGCAGAAGTCCGGTGACGGGTCGAACTTCATCCTTCCAAGGCGAGTAGCCACTGGCGCGATCATCTACGGCCAGAGGCTCGATTGAGTCCACAAGAGTCAGTTGAAGGTGCATCGATTCATGGATGATCGACTCGGCCACCCTTAGTGATGCATCCCGCTCATCCTTCTCCGGTATCGAGACAAAGATTGAGAACGGCAGCTCGGGCGTGCTGTGGCTGACGTCGTGGTCCCTCGGGGCTTGAAGCGGATGGATAGCCTTCACGACCGAGCCGATACTCTCAGTCATGTTCGGGACGTGTGTAAGCACATCAGCCGCCGCTTGGATCCGCCCACGGATCTGCGGATCACGACTGTCAGCAAAGTGCAGACCTTCGAATCCTGCCGCTGTCTCTCTCGATAAGTACTCAATCTTCGCTACGTGAGGCCCAACCCGAATGTCACCGCCGTCGGGCACGGGAGGTCTCGCATTGCCCGCCAACCAGCGAGAGGTTCCATACTGTTCGACGAGACTCGGCTCCACTTGATTGCGCGATATGAATTCCGCTACTAGTTCGGCCGTCAGACCGGGGAACCAAAGCAGATCCTCCCCGCCCAGGCACAGGCTGAGGGACTTAATCATGTCGAGCTCGGAGCGAGTAAATGACCGTGTATCGCGCTCCTCGATGCATCTCGGAAACCGCGTGAAAAGAGTCGGGTGAGATTTCAAACGCAAGTGCGCTCAGATGTTGCGGACGCAGCACACGGTGAACATCGGCGGGGTCGCCAGAGCTGAAGAGCATCAGAAAGCCGCCATCGGTGTCAGCGAGACCGCGGTTCAGCTGGATGGTCAGTCGGTGCGACTCTTCTCCGACGAGGTAGTCGTTGTGTATGCCGATTCGATGCCCGCGCACGAGCTTGTGGCACACGACGCTGACGTCCGGCATGAACTCGCATCCGAACATTCCTGTCATTGCGGTGCCGACAGCATCGAGGACGTCGTGTCTGGTCAGGTAGGAAGCTGCCGGCGACGCGCAATCCCAGCAGCTGAACTCGTACTGCTCATAGAAGTCGGTCCGCTTCGCGATCCACGGCGCGTCGCGCTCAAGCCATTCGAGCAGGTGCTCACCGATCTGCGGCGTGAAGCACTCAGCCAACGTCGCGTATCGAAACGGAGTTGCGGCCACCTCGCGGCTACCCAGATCTGGCTGCGGCCACCCCGCCGTATCGGATGCCTGCAATGCGCTTTGTCCAGGCGGAGAGTTGGTCGTCACGGCGATCCCTCGTGTCAGTCTTTTCCCTTGGCAGCAATGGAGAGACGGCTTCTGAGAGCCGAGATCAGTGTAAGCTGGTCGCTACAGAAGACGGTCGGGTTGGAGTAGCCATTCTTGGTAGACCAGCGATGCGCAGGCATTCCTCCGCCGCATACCGTCAGCTCGGGGCAGGCTTCGCAGGTCGGGGATGTCGGATGCTGGAGGGCAAAGTACTCGTCAAGTTCTGTGCCGGCGAGCTGGTCAAGGAGATCTCGGTTGACTATTGAACGCTCAAGCTGAAATCGATCAGCGCCGGGGTAAGCCGCCTTCAGCGTATCATTGCGAGTGATACGACCGTCGGTGTCGATCACAAGAATGCCGTACTCCTCTTGCCCGATACCTTCCTTGCGACCACGGCCGCCAAGGATGAGACGGATGAGGTCATCGAGTACGCGGATTCGAGGCGGGGTCAGGTCAGCGAGGTAGTGGTCGAGCAGGCGCACCATCCAGTCGCCGTATTCGGTTGAATCCGTCTGGCTCTTCCCTGGAGGAAGGGCGTCATGGTTTCCGTCCCGATAGAGGAAGTCGAATGATGGCGCCCCGGTGGCCTTCAGGAATTCATACACCTCGATAGGGTCTGACGTCGGATCAACAACCGCAAGCAATCCACTGAACAGCCGCTCACTCGCCGGGTGTGCGACGAGTCGAGCAACGCCAGCCACCACGCGCTCGTGCGAACCGTCGCCGTGTCGGTCCCGACGATTCCGATCATGCAGTTCGGCCGGACCATCCAGGCTGATCGAGATCCCCACGTCGTAGCGATCGAAGACGTCAATGAATTCGTCGGTTAACAGCACGCCGTTGGTCTGAATGTGCAGACCGGCATCTGCGCGCAGGCTCAACTTGAGACCTTCAACGAAACGCTCGGTGGCACCGATGCCAAGCAGGAGCGGTTCGCCCCCGTGCAGTACTACGCTCAGCGGGTGCGACTGCGACTGACTGAGCGCGCTCAACTGATCAATGACAGCACTCATCACTGCGTCTGTCATGAGGCGAGGCTGGCTCTTCCAGCCTTCGTCACCGAGGTTGTAGACGTAGCAGTAGCTGCAGTCCAGGTTGCACCGGCTAGCCGTCTTGACCAGTACGGTGTCAATCTCCCGGTTCAGGACCGACCTCTAGCGATTGTGCCGGTTGTAGGTCCGATTGTAACTATTAGTCACCACGGGTTCGTTCGTCCGGACTTCCTCGATCAAGCGCTGTAGGACGACACTGTCTATCTCCGGCGATGGGATGGCAGGTACTGAGACCGCCGCAGTGTCGGCCGATTCTACCGCGTCCATAAGGGATGTCCCTTCGAGCGACTAGCATTGATTGAGGACTCCGTGGGCCCTCGGTTGCGAGCCAGAGCGTGCAAAAGTACTGGTCTCTACGGTCCGCATCTCCGATTATAGACCGTTCGTCGGCACTTGTATCGCGTCTCCTCGTCTTCGCTGGGCGTGACAGCGATCAGCAGTGATGACAAAGTAGTACAAATCGCTCCGACCTCCGAGGGAACCACAGCATCTCGGCCGCTCCTCCGCGTTTGGTGACCATGGTTCTCCGCCCTTACGGGCACGCGGTGGGCGCGGCCCACCGCAGATCGGACCGGCGCGGGGCTCGGCGCTCCTCTTTGGGCACGGGCCACGGCGCGTCACAGATCGGCTGTCCGCACTGTTGCGGGTGCATACGAGACCTTGTGACTGGCGCCTGCCCGAGCGGGGGGCAACCGCCTCTGGAGCCCCTGGGCTCAACCCGTGCTTGTGTCGTACACCTTCCACGCTGGATAGCGGATGGACGTGCCATCCGACCCCCCATCGAGGAGTCGCGTACGGTGCAACATCAGACGCAAGTGGCGCGCCGGGTCGCTGTCTTCGTTCGGGCCAGGATCTAGTAGCACTGCCGTCGTTGCACCATCCGGGGTCCTCAGGACTGCGTCGGCGGGATGCCCGTGAACCCTTTCACCCAGTGCGACGCTGGTGCCGGAATGCTCGGACAGCCGTTGGTAGAGTCGTTTCAGCAGTACGTTCGCCTGGCCCTCGTCCACTGGTGCGGTCGTTTCCTCGGCGGCTTCGAGCAGGGATGCGGCAACACCGCCCCGGCTTCGCCATAGATCGGCGTCTCCGACGACGATGAGGTGGGTGCGCGCTCGGGTGATCGCCACATTCCAGAGGTTGAGCTGGCGGTCGACCCAGCTGATGGCGCTCGGGGTCATTCCTTCCGCGGCGACGAGGGAGAAGACCATGACATCGCGCTCACCGCCCTGGAAGGTGTGGACGGTGCCGACGCGGAGCCGTTCATGGCCGTATCGGCCCAGGCGGTTGTCCAGTTCTTCTGCCTGGCCCTTGAAGGGGGTGACCACACCGACCGTGGCCTCGGGCGGTAGGTGTTCCAGCAGGTAGCGTACTGAGCTTTCCACCTGCCTGATCTCATCGGCGTTGACCCAGGAGCCCCCATGGGGCGGGCGGGCGGCACCACCGCGTACGTCGGACCAGATGATTGCGCGGCGGGGCAGGGAGGGTCGATTCCGGATGTCGGTGAGGACGGTGAGTCCGCCGTCGTAGAAGAGGTCGTTGGACACCGCCGCGATATCCGGATGGCAGCGGAAGTGCTCGTCGAGGAGCAGCGAGCCGCCTGCGGAGCGTTCTGCGGCGTGGAAGGCAGAGTGGCGGCGGTAAGCGAGACGGTGTTTTTCCAGCCAGTCGGAGCGGAGTCCGGTCTTGCGTCGGACGAGGGCCTCGCGTTCCGGGCCCACCTTCGTGATGTGCGGTAGCTGCATGGCATCGCCGATGACCAGGGCGCGCCGGGCCCGGAAAAGCATGGGAAGGACGTGCGGGATGGCGCACTGGCTGGCCTCGTCGATGACGACCAAGTCGAACAGGGTGGGCTCAGGCGGAAAGCGTCGTGCCGAGAGGCTGGTCACGGCCCAGGCGGGTACTGCGGGCTTCTGTTCGTTTCCATGGGCACGACCCAGGACTTCTTTGACCGCCGGCCAGTCGCTGCGGTCGCTGTCTCGTGCGCTCAGCAGGCCCAGGATGCGCTGCCGTCCGCTGCGGGCACCGGTCTGAACGGCGGTCTTCAGAAGAGCGAGCGAAGTGGCTCGGACGGCCTGTTCGGCCGTGTCCAGCGCTGCGGCCAGAGAATCGTCGCGTACGTCCGCGGCCTGGGGGAGTTTGCGACGCCATTCCTCTTCGGCGGCCACGAATTCAGCAAGGGAAAGACAGCCTTGGGAGGAATCGCCGTTGTACGTTCCCAGGCCCAGCTTGCGCAGTAGGTTGGCGCGCCGCCGCCGACCGAACACACGCGCTCGGGCGAGGCGTCGCCCTTTGCGCGCCACCTGGCCGAGATCCGACCTCGCGGCAAAGAGCGCGACGAGTTCGGCCACGGTCAGTCCGAGCCGGCTGGCGTGCTGTTCTCGTGCCTGGCCTATCCGGTGTTGTTCCCTCTCGATCTGTGCGGCGCGGGCGAGACCCTGCCGTGCGCCGCACAGCTTGTCGCCCGCCACCACTGCATCCATGGTCGCTGTGGCGACGGTGTGCTCGGGGTCCGGCATCGCACGCAGTGTGTGGAGGGCCGTCGCCTCGGTCTGCCGGTAATCTATCCCCTTGGCCCGACTGGACCCGGTGCGCACCATACTGGCCGGGACGAGCTGCTCGCAGCGGCGCCAGACCTCGTCCACGGCCTCGTTGTTGGTGGAGGCTACGAGCACGGACTGTCCGGCCGTCACCGCGGTGGCGACAAGGTTGGCCACGAGCTGGCTCTTGCCTGTGCCGGGTGGTCCGGTTGTCACGGTGAGACGGCGAGTCATCGCCGCGTTGAGGACCGCGGCCTGGGCCTCGTTGCAGGGCAGAGGCGTCACCAGCCGTACGGGCGCCGTCTCTGCGTGAGTGAAGGCGTGAGCCCGCTCCGCCGGATCGGGGGAGAGAGAGCCGAGCGCCGTAGACCGGATGCGGTTCGTCAGTCCTGCGATGGCGTCGAGGTCGTCGATCAGCTTCTTTGTGAAGTTGGTGTCCGGGAGAGCAGTGAAGAGGACGGCGGCGTTGCGGGCGCCGTGGCCAGGCGTCCGGATGTCGATGTGGTCGTCCAGTTGGTCTGGCCGAGGCTCCTGAACGCACGGCAGCTCGAACTCCTGCATGAGCAGATTGCGTGCGTCGACGGCCATGCGGTCGTGCTGTCCGCGATGCCATGAGGGTTGGTAGGTGCTGGCGAGCTGTGCCCCTTCCTCCTCACCGAGCCACTCCCGGGCCAGGCGCGGATGAGGCTGGACCGGGCCGTACGGCTTCAGTCGTACGGCACCGTCTTGTTGGACGATCTCGACGCGGCGCACCAGCAGTGGAGCGAATTTCGGATGCGGCCACGGACGCCTACCGCGCGGCCCGCCCAGCACTACGGCTGGATACCCGGCCCAGAGCTCGGCTTCCTGCTTCACGGCCGACTCCACCAGGGAGACCGCCTCAGGCGGGAGGTCCGTACAACCGTCGTCGTCCACGTCACCGGAGAGGAAGCGTTCTGAGCCGGTGAGACAGACGTACGACGCGTTGTGATCACCCACTGACATCAGTGGTGTCTCGCTGTTGTCGGACAGTATGCACTCTCGGTAGTAGTCCAGGAGGGTGGTCCAAGAAGGATGGATCTGCCGCGATTTGGGCGCCAACGGGTGCGCGGCACCCTCTGTCTGGTCTGCCGGTCTGCGGCTCAGGGGTACGAGGAGCGGGGCGCTGCCGAGGGGACAGCCTGCAATGATGATGCGATCATCGACGCCCTGTGCGGATTTCACCGGGATCTGCTGGCCGCCCTGGGCTCGCATGCGCCGGTTGACGTAGTGAAACAGGTCGTCGACGGAGACTTCACCGCTGCCGTCCTTGCCCACCTTTCCCGTCCGCAGGGCCTCGACGACCTCGGTAGTAAAGGCGGACGGCTTCGTCTCACCGGCAGGCGCTGCGTCGGCGTAGGAATCCTCGCCGGCCCGTGAGGAGGACAGCACATAGACACCGCGGCTGGCCAGCAGGGCCTCTTCGCCGGATTTGGCGACTGAGCGGATAGCCCGGCGGTCGGAGGTACGCAGTCCCACGGCGAAACCACCGCTGCGACAGCAGTCGATCATCAAGACCTTTTGGGACGCCCAGCACTGTTCCAACTGCTCGTTGACGAAGCCCGCGGTCACACCGGTCTCGGCGATCCGGTCGGTGTCTGTGTCGGTGGCGATGAAGTGGAACTCGCCTCCGGACTGGGCCAGCCGGGTGCCGTGACCAGACACGTAGACCAAGGCCAGCTCGTCCTGGTCGCAATCCTCGAGGAACTCGCAGATGGCCTGCCTCATGTCGTCCGCGGTCAGGTTGTCCCGGCAGACCACGGACGAGAAGGCGCCGATGTTGCGATGCTGCAGGACCTGGCTCAGTTGCCAGATGTCCGCCTGTGTAGACGGCAGGGGCGCGAAGCGGCCGTCGTCGTACCGCTCGTTGCCGATGAGCAGCGCTCGCCGCCGGACCAACCGGGTCATTCGGCGCCGCCTTCCGGCCCGCCGCCCCTGCTGCCCGCCACCTTATCGAGGAATTCGCGGACCATCCGTTCCTGATCAGCGTCCGGCCGACCGGTGATCGTGACCGAGTGGCCCTCGTAGCTGACGTCGACCTTGCGATGCCGTTCCTTGGCGCTCCACTCCTTGATCAGCGTGATCAGGATCTGGGAGACAGGACGGGACGCGGCTGCGGCCGCGGCCCAGAGCGCGATGTCGCCCGTACCGGCACCTTTGCGACCGGCCTTGGCGGACGGGCTGTTGTCGACGAAGCCGACACTGAGGTCGTCCAGGTTCCGCAGAGCTTCGTGCAGATCGCGCGTCAAACGCTCCTGCCGCAATGTGTCGCTTCCAGCCGATACGGCCAGGCGCCACATGCGCCCCCCGTCCTGCATTGACTTGCTCCTCCCTGTGGTGGATCTGTTGATTCTGTTGGATGTAAACGTACCTGTGGTCAAAGGAGCTTCATGGCCATGACCGAACCGTCTTCGCGCAGCGAGACGGGACCGTCCCAGTCATCGGGACCTCGAGCGGAGAGCCAGTTCGCTCGCAGTGCATGAGCTTCACGGCGGTACTCCTCCACATGCCCCCTTGGCCAGCAGTCGGAAGAGGCCCTCCGCGACCTCGACTCGGGTTCCGTTCAGTCGGAAGACGTGGTCCGTCCCGAGGAATGTGGTACCGCGGATGACGGCTGTGGCGTCCTGGACGATTCCCGTGCCGGCGTGGACGAAGCCTTCGAAGTGGTCACTTCCTTGACGTTTTGTCAGGTATTGGGCAGTGAGGTCCCCGCCCCCGCTGAAGGCCATGAGGCCGGCTACCCCTGCGCGGACAACGGCGCGCCGGAACCAGGCGTAGTGTTCGGGCCGCACCTGGAAGCCGCCGTCGCGCGGTTCTTCTTCGCCTTCTGCGGCAGGCAACCGTACCTCGGGGTAGATGTTCAGGTCGTGCAGAGGCTGGTCCGCGTCGGCCTCCGGTTCCCCAGGTGCTGGGGTCAGGGCGCTGCTGCCCTCCGCATACAAGGCGTGCATGGTGATGCCGCCCTGTCCGAGCAACTCCGTGGACACGACCAGGCTCGGGGTCTGGTTCCACGGCCCCACGTGGAACGCCTCCACCTGGGCCGAGGCACCGGCCAGTTGTGTGTACACGTACGAGGTCTTCGCATGGGTACCCCTGCAGGCCACCGGGATGATCTTCGACGGCTCGCCGGGCTTCCACGCTTCCAGGAGGAAGTCGGGCCGTAGACGGATCCAGTCTCGCCGTTTCACGTCCTTGCCGACCAAGGCCCAGCCCGCTTGCAGCGCGATGTCCGCATCGATGACGGAGACCGAATGCTGCGGGTAGCGCTTCCGCAGCATGCGTTCCGCGAGGGCAACGGCGAAGCCGATGCCAAGTTCGCTGGACTGCACCGTTTTGTAGTGCCGCCTCGGATTCAACCCCTCCGGTGACAAGGCCATGTAGTGTCCGTCGCCGCCTGTCAGCGCCTGGCAGTACTTCAGACTGCTCCAGTGCTCGGCTAGCCCTCGCCCCGCACCTTGCCGTGCTAGGACGACGGCACGTCCGAGTGCATGCAGGAGTTCCCATGGGGTGAGCCTGATCGACGTTCCGCATCCGCTTCCGGAGATGCCCGCCAACCCCGGCTTCCGGCGAAGCGGCTCGCGATCTTCTTCTCGGCGCTGCTCGTCGTCTCTGGCGGCCGCGTCCGCGACGGAGCCCGCAAGGGCAGCCGTGGAGTGGACTTGCACATTCCACGGTTTCGCCAGGTCCTTCAGTATGTCCTTGGCATCCTTCCTCACGCGCTCTCCGATCCGCGATCAAGCGAACACATGGCAAGGGCGGGACACTAACCGCGGCGCGGGGGGCGCATCAAGGGCGCACGACCGAATGACGGCTGAAAAAGGCGAGTCGTAGCTTCGGTCCCCTGGGGCCAGAGCCGGCGAGGCCGAGGTCCTCGCCCCGGCCAACCGTCGGTACACCTCGGTGAGAACAGAAGTTGGCCTGATCCGTGTCGGGGTGGAGAGCAGACGCGATCGCCACCGTCGTGCCTGATGAGCCGCTCGGTCCGGCCGTGCTGGCCGGACCGAAAGACATTGCGGAGTCCAGGTTGCCGAGGGCCAGCCGGTCGCCGGTCCGCGCTTGGCGGGCGACGGTGGGGTTGAGGTGGTCGACAGTCGGATCGGGGCCGTAGAGGTTGAAGGGCCGGACGACCAGGAAGCCCGTCTCCTGGCGCTGGGCCGCCGTGTGGCCGACTATGGCCTCGGCGAGCTGCTTGGCGCGGGGGNGCCGAACTCCGGCGGCCGGATGTCATCTTCTCCGACGAGCCGCAGGCCCGGCAGCAGCAGCGTGACGCGGGGCATCAGCCCGTCCTGCTACGTATCAGCCGCGCCTCGCCCGAGCTGACAACCGGCAAGCGGGTGACCGGCGATCCGAAGTCCCAGGCGGGGAAGCGGACCATCGTCCTACCCGGGTTCATGTCGGTCGACGTGCTGAGGCATCTCGACTGGTTCGCCGCCAAGGAGCCGGACGGGCTGCTGTTCGTCGGCGAGCGTGGCGCGCCCTTCCGCCGGTCGACCTTCGGGCGGAGGTGGCGCAAGGCCAGGGAGAAGGTCGGGCTTCCGCCTGGCTTCCGCTTCTACGACCTGTGAGCTGCCCCTAGTTTCGTAGAGTCCGCGATCGTGTGATCAAGCGGTCTGCGGGGCTTCCTCCAGTTGCGCCCAGTACGCCTGCTCGTACTCGTCCGGTGGTACGTAGCCGAGGGAGGAGTGGAGTCGTTCACTGTTGTACCACGCGACCCACTGTAAGACGGCCCGCTCGACCTCGTCGAAGTCCCGCCACGGTCCCTGATGCTCGATCAGTTCTGCCTTGAACGTGCCGTTGAGGGCCTCGGCCATCGCATTGTCGTAGCTGTCCGCGACGGACCCGACGGACGCGGAGGCGCCGACCTCGGCGAGACGCTCCGTGTACCGGATGGACACGTACTGCGACCCGCGGTCGCTGTGATGGATCAGGTCGGAGTCCTTCTTGGTCTT
>NZ_JAVSCF010000228.1:0-10293 GCF_031932565.1 Streptomyces sp. B1866 | reverse complement strand
CCCGGCGCATCGCCCGCGGGCAGCTGAGGGCTGCGCTCGGCGGCGGCGGGCTGCCCCGGCGCGGCTACGGGCGTACCCGGTCCCGCACCCTGCGGCGGCCCGGCGGCGGGCCCGCCGGGCCGCCGCAGGCCCGGCCCTGCCCGGCCTGTCCCGGCCCCTTTCAGAAGCCGCGCCGCAGGCCGCCGTCCACCGGCAGCATCACCCCGGTCAGGTACGACGCCGCGGGCGACAGCAGGAAGGCCGCCACCCTGCCGAACTCCTCGGGCCTGCCGTAGCGGCCCAGCGGGATCGCCGCCGCGTTGCGCGCCCGGGCCGCCTCCTGGTCGCCGGTCAGCGCGTCCAGCTCGCGTACCCGGTCGGTGTCGATGCGGCCGGGCAGCAGGCCGACCACGCGTACCCCGCGCGGCCCCAGCTCCACCGACAGCGACTTGGCGAAGCCTGCCAGGCCCGGACGCAGGCTGTTGGAGATCGTCAGGCCGGGGATCGGCTCGTGCACCGAGGCGGACAGCACAAAGCCGATCACGCCGCCCTCGGCCAGCTCGGCGGCGGCGGCCCGCGCGAGCCGCACCGCCCCCAGGAAGACCGTCTCGAACGCCGCCCGCCACTGCTCCTCGGTGTTGTCCGCCGCCAGGCCGGCGGGCGGGCCGCCGACGCTGACCAGGACACCGTCGAAGCGGCCGAAGGCGTCGCGGGCGGCGGCGACCAGCCGGCCGGCGGCGTCCGGGTCGGCGTTGTCGGCTGTCAGGCCGTGCGCGCGCGGGCCGAGCGCGGCCGCCGCGGCGGCGACCGTGTCCTTGTCGCGGCCGCTGACGACGACCCGCGCGCCGGCGGCGACCAGCTCGCGCGCCGCCGCCAGGCCCAGCCCCCGGGTGGCTCCGGTGAGTACGTACACGCGGTCGGTGAGTCCGAGATCCATGAGGTCAGTCTGCCGTGGCCGGCGCGCCGAGCGACAGCGCGCCCCCCACCAGGCCGATGTGGCTGAACGCCTGCGGGAAGTTGCCCAGCTGCCGGCCGGTCGCCGGGTCGTACTCCTCGGCGAGCAGGCCCACGTCGTTGCGCAGCGCCAGCAGCCGCTCGTAGAGGGCGCGGGCCTCCTTGGCGCGGCCGGTCAGCCGCAGCGCGTCGACGAGCCAGAAGGAGCACACCAGGAAGGCGCTCTCGGTGCCCGGCAGGCCGTCCACCGAGGTGCCGTCGGCGGTGTAGCGCCGCAGCAGCCCGTCCACGCCCAGTTCGCGCCGCACCGCGTCGACGGTGCCCACCACGCGCGGGTCGGACGGCGGCAGGAAGCCCAGGCGGGGGATGAGCAGTGTGGCCGCGTCCAGTTCGGCCGAGCCGTACGACTGGGTGAAGGTGCCCCGCTCCGGGTCGTACCCGCGCGCGCAGACCTCGCGGTGCACGGCCTCCCGCAGGGCCCGCCAGCGGGAGGCGTCGCCGGGCAGCCCGGGGCGGGACTCGACCGTGCGCACCATCCGGTCGGCGGCCACCCAGGCCATGACCTTGGAATGCACGAAGTGGCGGCGCGGGCCGCGCACCTCCCACAGGCCCTCGTCCGGCTCGCGCCAGGCGGACTCCAGGAACTCCATCAGCGCCTGCTGGATCTTCCACGCGTGCGGCTCGGCCGCCAGCCCGCGCGCGCGGGCGTAGGAGAACGAGTCCAGCACCTCGCCGTACACGTCGAGCTGGAACTGCCCCACGGCCCCGTTGCCCACCCGCACCGGGGCCGACCGCTCATAGCCGCGCAGCCACGGCAGCTCCAGCTCGGGCAGCCGCCGCTCGCCGCCGAGCCCGTACATGATCTGCAGGTCGGCCGGGTTCCCGGCGACCGCGCGCAGCAGCCAGTCGCGCCAGGCGGCGGCCTCCTCCTGGTAGCCGGCGGCCACCAGCGCGCCGAGGGTGAGGGTGGAGTCGCGCAGCCAGCAGTACCGGTAGTCCCAGTTGCGGACGCCGCCCGGCACCTCGGGCAGGGAGGTGGTGGGCGCGGCGACGATGCCGCCGGTGGGCTCGTAGGTGAGAGCCTTAAGGGTGATCAGCGAGCGGGTCACGGCCTCCTGGTAGGGGCCACGGTAGCGGCAGCGCGCGCTCCACGCCCGCCAGTCCGCCAGGCTGCGCTCCAGGGAGTCGTACGGGTCCACCAGCCGCGGCCGCGGCTCGTGCGAGGGGTGCCAGGTCAGCACGAACGCCACCCGCTGCCCGGCGGAGACGGTGAACTCCGAGCGGGTGCTCAGATTCCGCCCGTACGTGCGCACGGCCGGCTCGGAGCGCAGCCACAGCGAGTCGGGCCCGGCGACGGCGACCCGGTGGCCGTCGCAGCGGCGCACCCACGGCACGACCCGCCCGTAGTCGAACCGCACCCGCAGCACGCCCCGCATCTCCACCGCACCCGAGACGCCCTCCACGATGCGCACCAGGTCGGGCGCGCGGTCGCGCTGCGGCATGAAGTCGACGACCCGGACGCTGCCGGACGCGGTCTCCCAGACGGTCTCCAGCACCAGCGAGCCGTCGAGGTAGGTGCGGCGGGCGCAGGTGTCCGCGCCCGCCGGGGCCAGCCGCCAGTGGCCCTTGTCCGCGTCGCCGAGGAGCGCGGCGAAGCAGGCCGCCGAGTCGAAGCGGGGGAAGCACAGCCAGTCGACCGACCCGTCCCGGCCGACGAGCGCCGCGGTCTGGTGGTCGCCGATGAGCGCGTAGTCCTCGATGCGTTGAGCCACGCAGGGCCGTCTTCCCTGCGACCAGGGCCCTTAGTCCGTCGTGGAGGCTGTCCGGGCGAGGGCCGGGCCGGCTCCGGAGGCGCCGCCGGGGGGCGTGCCGGCCGCGGCCTCGGCCCGCGCGGCGGCCCGGTCGCGCAGCTCGCGGCGGACCAGCACCACCCAGCCCACCGGCACGCAGGCGGCGAACAGCCACCACTGGATCGCGTACGCCATGTGCGGCCCGATGCTGCTGTGATCCGGCGGGCCGACCGGCTCCGGCTGCCCCGAGCCCTTCGGGTCCGACCCGGTCAGCTCGATGTACCCGCCCAGGACGGAGCGGCCCAGGGCCGGGGCCTGCCTACGGCTGTCGATCAGCATCACCTGCCGGTCGGGCAGGCCCTTCTTGTCCCGGACGCCGTTGCCGGGCTTCTCGTCGGCCCGCAGCCGGCCGGTGACGGTCACCCGCCCGGCCGGGGGAGCGGGCACCTTCGGGAAGGCGACCAGGTCGCCGCCGGCCGGAATCCAGCCCCGGTTGACCAGTACGGCGCGGCCGTCGGCGAGGACCAGCGGGGTGACCACGAAGTAGCCGATGGACTGGTCGTCCGAGCCGGTGCGCTGGCGCACGACGACCTCGTGCCGCGTGTCGTACCGGCCGGTGGCGGTCACCGTCCGCCAGGTGTCCGCGCGGGGCACCGGGCGGCCGGGCGCGGTGAGGTCCGCCACGGGCGCGGCCGGGGCGCGGAGGCTGTCCGCGATCAGGTGGTTCCGCGCGACCCGGTGCTCGTGGCGGTGCAGCTGCCAGAAGCCCAGCCGGATCATGACGGGGATCAGCAGGAGCCCCACCAGCGTGAGGACCACCCACTGCCGCGACAACAGGAAGCGGTACACCCCACCGACACTACTCGGCGCCGCGCGCGGGGCGGCCGGTGGGGGCCTCGCCCGGACAATCCGGGCGTCCCGGGCCCGGGAGCGGGGCCTTCCGGCGCGCGTCGCGCTCCTCCGGGACGGCCGGGCTCCGGGACGCGGGACGCGCGCGGTCAGACGTGGTCGACGATGCCGACCTTGCCCTCGGCGCGGGCGCAGTGCGCGCCGCAGTAGAAGTGCCCGTCGGCTTCCACGCCCTGGCCGATGATCTGACAGCGGCAGTGCTCGCAGATGGGTGCCATGCGGTGGATGGCGCAGGAGAAGCAGTCGAAGACGTGGACGGCGCCCTGCGCGTGCACCTCGAACGTCATGCCGTAGTCGTTTCCGCAAACCTCGCAACGTGCCATGCGCCACAGCATGCGGGGCCGCCCGCGGGCGGCGGCCCGCCGGGGCGGGCGCGTCGCGCGGACTTCACCTGAATGCCGGGACGCGCGCCGTGTGCCCCGGCGGCCCCGGAGGCACCGCGCGCCGCCCGCGGCGCCACGCCGACCGGTGCGGACGGCTCCCGGGACCCGTCCGGCCCGCCGCGCGGCCGTCCGCCGGCCCGTCCGCCGGCCCGTCCGTCAGCCCGGCGCCGGGCCCACGTGCTGGAGCAGCTGCACGAAGGCCGCCTCGTCCACGACCGGCGTGCCGAACGTACGGGCCTTGGCGACCTTGGTCGTGGGGCCCTGCGGATCGTTCGTGACCAGCAGGCTGGTCAGCCGCGACACGCTGCCGGCGACGTGCAGCCCCGCCGCCGTGGCCTGGTCCTCCAGCAGCTCCCGGTCCGCCGCCGTGTCGCCGGAGAAGGCCACCCGCATGCCCTGCACGAGCCGCCCGCCCGGCTCGTACCGCCCGGGGTTGGGGTAGGGGCAGGCGGGGCGCCTGCGGCTGGGCCGCCAGGTCCGGTACGCGCCGGGCGGCCGCCGGGGCGCCGGGGCGGAGGCGGCGGGCTCCTCGGCCCACTGCGTGAGCGGCCGGCAGGCCAGCAGCGGCAGCGGCAGCCCGCCGCGCGCCGCTTCCAGCAGGCTCGGCCCGAAGGCCTCCGCGAGCACGCGCGCGTCGTCCAGCGCGTGGTGGGCGCGGCGCTGCTCGACGCCGTAGTACGCGGCCAGGGTCTCCAGCTTGTAGTTGGGCAGCGGCAGGCCGAGCGCCTTGGACAGGGTGATGGTGCACAGCCGCTGCCGCACGGGCGCGGCGGCGCCCACGCGCGCGTACTCCCTGGCGATCATCGACCAGTCGAACGCGGCGTTGTGCGCGACCAGCACCCGGCCGTCCAGCCGCTCGGACAGCTCGGCCACCACGTCCGGGAAGGCCGGGGCACCGGCCAGCATGTCGCCGGTGAGGCCGTGCAGCCACACCGGGCCCGGGTCGCGGCCCGGGTTGACCAGCGTGTACCAGTGGTCCTGTACGGCGCCGCGCGCGTCGAGCCGGTAGACCGCGGCGGAGACGATGCGGTCGTGCCGGGCCAGGCCGGTGGTCTCCACGTCGACCACCGCGTATCCCTCGGGATAACCCGCGGGCCAGGACCGGTGCGCGGGTGCGGGCTGACGGGGCGTCCGGGGCGCGGCCGGCGTGCGGTGTTCGAGCATGATGCCCCAGCATAAGGGCCGCCGCCGACAGCCCCCTGGCGAGCGCGCCGCCGACCGTAGCCCGTACGCCGCCCGGTCGTTGACGAAGTGTCGGCCCTCGCCCGGTCGCCCCGCCGCCCGCACCGGCCGGCCGCACGGGCGGGCCGACAGGGCCCGGCCGTCCTGCCGGCCGGTCCGCGCCCGGGCACGCGCGGGGCGGTATGGGACGATGGCGACCCCGTTGCGTGCGTGTGTCCCCAGGCCGATTCCGGCCACGTCGAGGAGAAATGATGCGACCGCGCGTATCCGCCACCCCCGCCACCCCCGACCGCCCCGGTGCTGTCTCTCCCGCCCACCCGGGCACCCTGTCTCCCGCCCACCCGGGCACCCTGTCTCCCGCCCACCCGGGCCCTGTGGCTCTCGGTCCGTCCGTGCCCGCGCCCCGGGCGGCCCCCTCCGAGCTCGCCCCCTCCACGCCGGACGTACCGGGCGCACCGGATGAACCGGACGCCTCTGGCGGCCCGTCCGGCCCCGGCGGCTCCGAGGGCCCGCCCGGGCCCGGCGCGGCGGCCGGGTCCGCCTACGCCCGGCGCAGGGAGCACATCCAGCGCGTCAGCCGGACCTACCGCCCGGGCGGGCCGCTGCCGCACGTCGACTACACGCCGGCCGAGCACGCCACCTGGGCCGCCGTCCACCGGGCCCTGGACGCCCTGCACGAGGACCGCGCCTGCGCCGAGTACCGCGAGGCGGCGCGGAGCCTGGACCTGCCGCGCACCCGCGTCCCGCAGCTGGCCGAGGTCTCCGAGCGCCTGACGCGGCTCACCGGCTTCCGCCTGGAGCCCGCCGAGGGCACCGTCTCCGGCGAGCGGTTCTACCGGGCGCTGGCAGAGGGCTGCTTCCTGTCCACCCAGTACCTGCGCGACCCGGCGTCCCCGTTCTACTCGCCCGAGCCCGACCTGATCCACGAACTGGTCGGCCACGCCGTGTCGCTGGCCAGTCCCGTGCTCGCGGACCTGTACCGCCGGGCCGGGCAGGCCGCGGGACGCGCGCGCGACGCGGCCGAGGCCGCCGAGTTCGACCGCGTCTTCTGGTTCACGCTGGAGGCCGGAGCAGTGCGCGAGGGCGGCCGGGTGCGCGCCTACGGCGGCGCGCTGCTGTCGTCCGCGGACGAGCTGCGGGCGCTGGACGCGGCGGCCGTACGGGACTTCTCGGTGGCCGCCGTCACCGCGCAGGACTTCGACATCACCCGGCGGCAGCCGGTGCTGTTCGCGGCCGGCTCCCTCGCGCAGGCCGCGGAGGCCCTGCGCGGCTACCTGGCCGGCTTCGGCACACGGCGCTCCTGATTCCCAGCCGCACGCCGTGCACCGGATGTCAAGTGGTGTTCGCTCTCGTCAAAGAGGAATGGTCGCTACCGCGGCACGATGAGTGCACGGCATCGCTCACGGTGCCTGCTGCGGCCGGGTGGTGCCGGACGGGGGACGGGGGAGGGGTCGCAGCAGGACGGTTCGCACGCCGACCGGCGCTCCGGCGCCGGCCGGCGGCCGGTTCCTTCGGCTGTCACGGGGGTGCAGCCGAGGCACCGCGGCCACGCGGCCGACACGACACGACATCCTTCAGGGGGACGCCATGGCATCGGGAGAACCGCCGCGCGCGTACGGGTGTCGTGCCATGCGAGAAGACGGAGTGCCCGCGGCGCCGTACCGGGTGTCAGGGCCGCGGGCACTCCCGGATAATCGGGGCGTTTGGCGCCCGCCTCGGCGCGGAAGGAATGATTCGGGCCATCCCGGAGCGAACGGCTTGCGCGAAAGCGGGCGGCCGACAAGGCTGACCCCGTTGGCTTGGAAGACCGCGCGAAGGGGCCGCGGCGCCCTGGGAGGCCGTATGGCACAGTCGCACGCGACAGGGGACGTGCCCGCGTGCGAGCAGTTCGACTACTTCCGTCACCTGGTGTCGAACGCGTTCGTGCCACTGGACGCCGTGCCCCGGACCGAGCCGCGCGTGTCGCTTGAGCGCTTCCCGGCCGAGATCCGGCAGCGCAGCCTCGGCGCCATGGGGATCAGCGAGCTGCGCACGCAGCCCCACGTGGTCAGCCGCACGCCGCGGCTCATCGCGCGCAGCGACCCGGACTACTACAAGCTCATGCTCCAGACGTCCGGCTCCGCGCTGATCGTCCAGGACGGGCGCGAGGCGCGGCTCGAAGCGGGCGACTTCACCATCTACGACACCACCCGGCCGTACACGGTGGCCTGCGACGGGCCGTTCCGGGTGGTGGTGTTCATGTTCCCGCGCGAGCTGCTGCGCCTGCACGACCACGAGATCGGCAGGCTCACCGCCACCCGCACGGACGGGGACCACGGACTGGGCGCCCTGGTCAGCCAGTTCCTCACCCAGCTGGTCCAGCGCATGGACGAGGTCGACGGGTTCGCCGGCGTCCGGCTGGCCACGAACGTGCTGGACCTGCTGACCACCGTCTACGCCGAGCGGCTCGACGCGCGCCCGGCCGACGGCGACGCCACCAGACGGGCCCTGTGCCTGCGGATCAAGCAGTTCATCGAGGCGCGGCTGAGTGATCCCGGCCTGTCCCCGGAGACCATCGCCGCCGCCCACCACATCTCCGTGCGCTACCTGCACAAGCTGGTCAGCGCCGAGGGCCTGACCGTCTCGGGCTGGATCCGCCGTCGCCGCCTGGAGTGCTGCGCCCGCGACCTGCGGGACCCCCTGCTGGCGGACCGGCCGATCGGGACGATCGCGGCGGCCTGGGGCTTCCTGGACGCCACCCACTTCAGCCGGGCCTTCAAGATGGCGTACGGCGTGAGCCCGCGCGAGTACCGCGCCTGCGCCGACAGCCGCGGCTGCGTCGACCTGGCCGCGATCCAGGGCGGTTGACCGGCCCGACCCGCGTTCCCGCCCCTCCCGGGCGCCCGGCGCCCTGACCGCCCGTACCGCCTCGCCCGCGCGGCCGTCCGCCCGCGTGGCCGCCGCGATGGCCCATGCCCGAGGGGTTGTCATGCATATGTCGACTTTGCTGGTTTTTCTTTTGCTCTCCGTGCTGAACCAGACACCGGCGCCTGGCCGGTTACCGAGATTCCTGGAAGGTGTCCGATGACTCTTCGCAGTCGCCTGTTCATCGGCGGTGCCTGGCGCGCCGCGGACGGCGGGGCCGAGTTCACCACGTACGACCCCGCCACCGGCGAACCGCTGGGCCGCTGCGCCGAGGCGTCCGGCGGCGACGTGGACGCGGCCGTCGCGGCGGCCCGGGCCGCCGCCGAGGACCCCGCCTGGACCCGGCTCGCCCCCGCCGCGCGGGCGCGCCTGCTGTGGCGGGTGGCCGACCTCGTGGAGGAGCACGCCGATGAGCTGGCCGCGCTGGAGACGCGCGACCAGGGGCAGCCGATCGGGATCGCCCGCGAGGTCAGCGTCGCGGGCGCCGCCGAGCACTTCCGGTACTTCGCGGGCTGGTGCACCAAGATCGAGGGCGCGGTGGTGCCGGTGTCCCTGCCGGACACCCTCCATTACACGCGCCGCGAACCCGTGGGCGTCTGCGCGCTCATCACCCCGTGGAACTTTCCCCTCATGATCGCCTCATGGAAGCTCGCCCCAGCGCTGGCCTGCGGCAACACCGTCGTTGTCAAGCCTCCGGAGCAGGCCCCGCTGACCACCGTGCGGCTGGTCGAGCTGTGCGAGCGGGCCGGCTTCCCGCCCGGTGTGGTCAACCTCGTCACCGGCGGCCCGGCCGCAGGGCGCGCGCTGGTCGGCCACGAGGGCGTCGACAAGGTGTCCTTCACCGGCTCCACCACCGTCGGGCGGGAGATCGTCAGGAGCGCGGCGGACAGCCTCAAGCGGGTCACCCTCGAACTCGGCGGCAAGGCCGCGAGCGTCATCGCCGAGGACGCCGACATCGACGCGGCCGTCCAGGGCAGCCTGCACGGCGCCCTGCTGAACTCCGGCCAGGTCTGCGCCGCCTACACCCGCTTCTACGTGGACCGGCGGCGGGCCGGCGAGTTCACCGACAAGCTCGCGTCGGCTGCCGACAGCCTGCGGCTGGGCCCCGGCTCGGACGAGAAGACCGCGCTGGGACCGCTGGTCTCCGACGAGCACCTGCGGCGCGTGGACGAGTACGTGCGCACCGGCGTGGCCGAGGGCGCCCACATGGTCGTCGGCGGTGAGCGGGCCGACGGGGAGCTGTCCGCCGGGCACTTCTACCGGCCGACGGTCTTCGGGGCCGTACGGGACGACATGACCATCGCGCGCGAGGAGATATTCGGGCCCGTCCTGTCCGTCCTGTCCTACGACGACGCCGACGAACTCGCCGAGCGCGTCAACCGCACCCCGTACGGCCTGGCGGCCTCCGTATGGACGCGCGACCTGGCGACGGCCCACCGGATGGCCGCGGACATCCGCGCGGGCGCGGTGTTCGTCAACTCGCTGCCCATCCCCGACGCGGCCGCGCCGTGGGGAGGCTTCAAGGCCAGCGGGTGGGGCCGCGAGATGGGACCGCAGGCGATCGACGAGTACACCGAGACAAAGGGGGTGTGGGTCAACCTGGGCTGAGCGGCGGCCGGACGCGGCGCCCGGGCCGCGCTCCTCGGACGCGGCGCCTGGGACGCGGCGCCTGGGACGCGGCGCCTGGGACGCGGCGCCTGGGACGCGGCGCCTGGGACGCGGCGCCTGGGACGCGGCGGGGGGGGAAGGCAACCGCCTCGCGCGGGGCGGCGGTACGGCCGTCCCGGACGCCTGCCGGGGACCGCGGGCCCGGCAGGCGTCACGACTCGGCGGCGACCCGGACCGCCAGCCCCACCAGCGCCGCGCCGGCCGCCGCGTCCAGCGCGCGGCTGACCCGGGGCGCGCGCAGCAGCCCGGCGACGCGGGAGACGGCCAGCGAGAACACCCACCACCACACCAGCGCCAGGCCCAGGAAGACGCCGGCCAGCACCGCGCTGGTGCGCAGGCGCGGCTCGCCCGGAGCGACGAACTGCGGCAGCAGGGTCAGGAACAGCAGGGCGATCTTCGGGTTGAGCAGGTTGTTCAGCAGCCCCTGCCGGAACGCCCCGCCCCGCGCGGCCGGGGGCGCCGGCTCCACCGCGCCCGCGGCGCCGGCCGGTACGCGCGCGGCCGCGCCCGGCTCCCCGTCGGCC
>NZ_JAVSCF010000227.1:0-10344 GCF_031932565.1 Streptomyces sp. B1866 | reverse complement strand
GATGCCCGCGTGCTCGAAGACCTCCCACGCGGTTTCGAGCAGCAGCCGTTGCTGCGGGTCCATCGCCGACGCTTCCCGGGGCGACGTCTCGAAGAACTCGGCGTCGAAGTCGGCGGCGTCGTAGAGGAATCCCCCGTGGCGCGTGTAGCAGGTGCCGGGGCGGTCCGGGTCCGGGTCGTAGAGGCGGTCCAGGTCCCAGCCGCGGTCGGTGGGGAAGTCGCCGATCGCGTCCGTCTCGGACGCGATGAGCTGCCACAAGTCCTCCGGGGATCGCACACCGCCGGGGAACCGGCAGGCCATCCCCACGATGGCGATCGGCTCCTGCTCCCGTTCGGTGATCTCGTACAGACGCCGGCGGGTACGGCCGAGGTCGGCGGTCACCCGCTTCAGGTAGTCGAGGAGCTCTGCTTCGTTCGCCACTTGGGATCACTTCCTTGAGCGCCTTGCACGTCCTGGCGTGGTCATCACCTCAGGACAGGCCGAGGTCGTTCCTGATGAAGTCGAGGACTTCCGCGGCGGTGGCGGACGCGAGCTGGTCCGAGCCGTCGCCGTTCGCTGCCGGGTCGCCCGACTGGTTCCACTTCAGCAGCAGGGATTGCAGCCGGGCGGTCACCCTGGGGCGGACGGAGTCGTCCTCGTCCACGAGGGAAAGGGCCGCTTCCAGCCTGTCGAGTTCCGCGAGCACCGGTTCCGCGGCCCCCGCGCCTCCGCCCGGCAGCACCTGCTCCCTGAGGTAGGCCGCGAGTTCGCCGGGGGTGGGGTGGTCGAAGGTGAGGGTGACGGGGAGGCGGAGGCCGACGGCGGTGTTGAGCCGGTTGCGGAGTTCGACCGCGGTGAGCGAGTCGAAGCCGAGGCCGCGGAAGGGAGCGGTGGGGATGACGGCCGCCGGGTTGTCGTGGCCGAGGACCAGGGCGGCGTGGGACTGGACGAGCGCCAGCAGCACGTCGTACTGCCCGGCCGCGTCCTGGTCGGCGAGGCGGGCGCGCAGCGCCGCCGGTCCGGCGTCCGCCGCCGCGGCGGCCTGGCGGGGGACGGAGCCGGCCAGGCCGCGGTACAGCGGTGGTACGCAGCCCGCGCCCGGGGCCGGGTCGAGCCGGGCCGGGACGAGGACGGGCCGGTGGTGGCCGAGGGCGGCGTCGAAGAGCGCGAGCGCCTGGGGGGTGGTGAGGGGCTTGATGCCCAGGCGCGCCAGCCGGCTCTGGTCGGTGTGGCCGAGGTGGCCGGTCATGCCGCTGGCCTGCTCCCACAGCCCCCAGGCCAGGGACACCCCGGGCAGCCCGGCGGTGCGCCGGTGCTGGGCGAGGGCGTCGAGGAAAGCGTTGGCGGCGGCGTAGTTGCCCTGCCCGGGCGCGCCGAGGACGCCGGCGACGGAGGAGAAGACCACGAAGGCGGCCAGGTCCGTCCGCTGGGTGAGGGTGTGCAGGTGCCAGGCGGCGTCGGCCTTGGCGGCCAGTACGGTGTCGAGGCGGCGCGGTGTGAGGGAGCCGAGAGTGGCGTCGTCGACGATTCCCGCGGTGTGGACGACGGCTGTCAGGGGCCGCCGCGCGGGCACGGCGGCCAGCAGCCGCTCCACGGCGGCCCGGTCGCTCACGTCGCAGGGGGCGATCGTCACGTCCGCGCCGAGCCCGGTCAGTTCGCGGCGCAGCTCCTCGGCGCCCGGGGCCTGGTCCCCGCGGCGGCTGGCCAGCAGCAGGTGGCGGGCCTGGCCGGTGGCGGCGAGGTGGCGGGCGAGCGCGGCGCCCAGCACGCCCGTACCGCCGGTGATCAGCACGGTGCCGTCGGCGTCCCAGCGGGCGGGGAGGGTGAGGACGTTCTTCCCGATGTGCCGGCCCTGCTGTACGTGGCGGAAGGCGTCCTCGGCCTGCCGGATGTCCCAGCAGGTGAGCGGCAGCGGCGCCAGGACGCCCGCCTCGCACAGGTCCAGCACCGTGCGCAGGATCTCTCCCACCCGGTCGGGGCCGGCGTCCAGCAGGTCGTACGCCTGGTAGCGCACGCCCGGGTGGTCCTTCGCCACCTGCTGCGGATCGCGGATGTCGCTCTTGCCCATCTCCAGGAACCGGCCGCCGCGCGGCAGCAGCCGCAGCGACGCGTCCACGAACTCCTGGGCCAGGCAGTCCAGTACGACGTCGATGCCGCGGCCGCCGCCGGCCGCCGCGAACCGCTGCTCGAAGTCCAGCGTGCGCGAGGAGGCGATGCGGTCCTCGGCGATTCCCTGGCCGCGCAGGACGTGCCACTTGCCGGGGCTCGCCGTGGCGTACACCTCCGCCTTCAGGTGCCGGGCGAGCTGTACGGCGGCCATGCCGACGCCGCCGGCGGCGGCGTGGATCAGCACCGACTCCCCCGCCCGCAGGCCGCCGAGGTCGACCAGGCCGTAGTAGGCGGTCGCGAAGACGATCGGCACCGACGCAGCCTGGGCGAACGACCACCCGTCGGGGATCGCGGCCAGGGTGGCGCGCTCGGTCACCACCACCGGGCCGAACGCCTCCTGGAAGACGCCCATCACCCGGTCTCCGGGCGCGAGGTCGGCCACCTGCGCGCCGACCTCCAGGACGACGCCCGCGCCCTCGCTGCCCAGGCCGGTCTGCCCGGGCACCACGCCGAGCGCGACCAGCACGTCCCGGAAGTTCAACCCGGCCGCGCGGACCGCGATCCGTACCTCGGTCGGGCCCAGCGGGGCCGCCGCGGCCGGCGACGGCACGGTGGCCAGGCCGTCCAGGCTGGTGGAGTCGGGGCACTCCAGCCGCCAGCCCGCCGGCCCGCTCGGCAGGCGCAGGCCGCCGTCGGCGGCGCGGCCGGGGCCCAGCCGCACCAGGCGGGGGGCGAGCACGCGGCCGCCGCGGAGCGCCAGCTGCGGCTCGCCGAGGCCGATCGCGCCGAGCAGCGCCGCGCGGGACTCGTCGGTGTCGGCGTCATCTATATCCACCAGTACGAAGCTGTCCGGCTGCTCCGACTGGCTGGAGCGCACCAGCCCCCAGGCCGCCGCGCCCGCCGGGTCCGGCACGTCCTCGCCCGGCGCGGTGGCCACCGCGCCGCGGGTGACCAGCACCAGTCGCGCCCCGGCGAGCTGCTGTGCGCCGAGCCACCGCTGGAGCAGGTCCAGCACCTGCCGGGTCCTGGTGTGCCCGGCTGCTGCGGCGTCGTGGCCGGGCGGGCCCTGCCGGTCGCCGGACGGCGGGCAGGCGGCGATGACGACGTCGGGGACGGGGCTGCCCGCGTCCACGGCCGTCACCAGGCCGGCCAGGTCCGCGAAGTGGTGCGGCCCGTCGGTGTCCGGCCGGCCGCCGTCGGCCCCGGCGGCCGCGAGGGCGGGTCCCAGGCCGAGGGCGTCGGCGCCGACCAGGGCGCACCGGCCCGCGGCCGGGAGCGGTGCCGGCAGCGGCAGGTCCGTCCAGTCCAGGCCGAACAGCGCGTCGCGCACCGCCGCCTCGGGCCGTGCCCGCAGCGTGCCCTTGGGCACCGGCCGCAGCGTCAGCGACTCCACCGACGCCACGGGCCGACCGGACTCGTCGGCCACGTCGACGGCCACCGTCTCGGAGCCGAGCCGCCGCAGCCGTACGCGCAGCGTCGACGCGCCCGTCGCGTACCGGCGCACGCGGGTCCACGCGAACGGCAGGCCCCGGTCCGGTCCGCCCAGGGCCGTCGTACCCGGAGTGCTCGCCTCCGGAGCCAGCCACATGGCCTGGAGCGCCGCGTCGAGCAGGGCGGGGTGCAGACCGTAGCGGGCGGCGTCGACGGCCGTCTGCTCCGGCAGGCTGACCTCGGCGTACGTGGCGCCGTCGCCCTGCCAGGCGGCGCGCAGGCCCTGGAACGCCTCCCCGTAGTCGAAGCCGGCAGCCGCGAACCGGTCGTAGACCCCGGTCACGTCCAGGGCCTGAGCGCCCGCCGGCGGCCAGGGCGCGGCCGGCGCCGGGAAGGCGTCCGCCGGGTCCGGCGCGGGGTCGGCGGCGTCGGCCGCCGCGGCCGTCACCGTGCCTTCGGCGTGCCGCGTCCACCCGTCGGCCGCCGGGCCGCCGTCACCGCTGCCGTCGGACTCGAAGCCGGCGTCTGCGTCGCCGTCCAGCCGGGCGTGCACGCTCAGCGGCCGGCGGCCGGCCTCGTCGGGTGCGCCCACCGCCACCTGGAGCACCACCTCGCCGCCCGCGGGGACGACCAGCGGGGCGTGCAGGGCCAGTTCCTCCACGTGCGGGCAGCCGACGTGCTCCCCGGCCCGCAGGGCCAGCTCCACGAACGCCGTGCCGGGCAGCACGACGGCGCCGGAGATGCCGTGGTCGGCCAGCCACGGGTGCGTACGCAGCGAGAACCGGCCCGTGAGCAGGCACCCGTCGCCCTCCGCCAGCTCCACGGCGGCGCCCAGCAGCGGGTGCCGCGCCGCGTCGAGCCCGGCGGCCGTCACGTCGCCGGAGGCTTCCGCGGCCGGCAGCCAGTAGCGGCGGCGCTGGAAGGCGTACGTGGGAAGCTCCACCTGGCGCGGCGCCGGCCGCCGCCCGGTGTAGTGGCGGCTGAAGGCGACGGGCCGGCCGCGGGTGTGGACCGCGGCCAGCGCGGCCAGCACGCTGCGGTTCTCGCACTGCTCCGGGTGCAGGAGGGACACGGCCACGGGGTCGTGGTCGGGCAGGTTGTGGTGCGCCAGGGCGGTGAGGGTGGCGTCGGGGCCGAGTTCGAGGAAGGTCGTCACGCCGCGGGCGTGCAGCCGCTCGACGGTTCGCGCGTAGTGGACGGTGCGCCGGGCCTGCCGCGCCCAGTACGCGGCCGTGCCCGGGTCCTCCTCGGCCGCGGACCCGGTGACCAGGGGGATGTGCGGCCGGTGGTAGGCGAGGCCTGCGGCGGTACGTTCGATCTCCGGGCGCAGGGCCTCCATGTGCGGGGAGTGGAAGGCGCCGCTGACCTGGAGCGAGGTGACCTTGCGGCCCTGCTCGCGGAAGGAGTCGGCCAGTTCGCGTACGGGGTCGCGGTCGCCGGTGAGCACCACGGACGCGGGGGTGTTGACCGCGGCGATGTCGACCCGGTCCGCCAGGCCGGCCAGCAGGGGCCGTACCTCCTCCTCGGTGGCCTCGACGGCGACCATGGCGCCGGTGCCGGGCAGGCCCCGCATGGCGCGGGCGCGGGCGGCGACGAGTGCCGCCGCGTCCGGGAGGCTGAGGATGCCCGCCAGGTGGGCGGCGGTCAGCTCCCCCAGGGAGTGCCCGGCCAGGTAGTCGGGGACCAGGCCGAACTCCTCGGTCACCATGCGGTGCAGCGCGGTCTGCACGGCGAAGAGGGCCGGCTGGGTGTAGGCGGTCTGGTGCAGCAGCGCCGACGTCTCGCTGCCGTCCTCGGCGAACAGCACCTCCGGCAGCGGGCGGTCCAGGTACGGGTCCAGGTGGGCGCACACCTCGTCGAGAGCCCGGGCGAACACCGCGGACGTGCGGTACAGCCGGTGCCCCATGCCCGGGCGCTGCGTGCCCTGGCCCGAACACACGAAGGCGACCTTGCCGCGCCCCGGAGCCGCCCCCTGGACGACGCTCCCGCTCGGTTCGCCCGCCGCGAGGGCGTCCAGCGCGCGCTCGAAGTCGTCGCGGGTGGCCCCCAGGAGCACGGCCCGGTGCTCGAACACCGCCCGGCTCACCGCCAGGGAGTAGCCCACGTCGGCGAGGCCGCGCCCGGGGTGGTCGGTCAGGGACGCGCGCAGCCGCCGGGCCTGGTCCCGCAGCGCCTCCCGCGACGCCGCGGCGAGCGGCCAGGGCAGCGGCGGGGGGTCGGCGGGTTCGCCGGGGCCCGCCGTCTCGCCGGCCGCGTCCCGCGCTTCCGTAACGGGCTCGGTCGGCGCGGTGGCGCGCGGTTCGGCGGGCGGCTGCTGAACGGGCGCCTGTTCCAGGATGACGTGCGCGTTCGTCCCGCTGACGCCGAACGAGGACACGCCCGCGCGGCGGGGACGCCCGGTGTCCGGCCACGGCTGGTCCCGCGTCAGCAGCCGTACCGCCCCCGACGACCAGTCCACGTGCGGCGTCGGCTCCGACACGTGCAGGGTGCGCGGCAGCAGCCCGGAGCGCAGGGCCATCACCATCTTGATGACTCCGGCGAGGCCCGCCGCCGACTGGGCGTGGCCGATGTTGGACTTGACCGAGCCCAGCCACAGCGCGCGGTCCTCCGGCCGGTCCCGCCCGTACGTGGCGAGCAGGGCCTGCGCCTCGATCGGGTCGCCGAGCGTCGTCCCCGTCCCGTGGGCCTCCACCGCGTCCACGTCGGCCGCCGTGACCCCGGCGTTGGCCAGAGCGGCGCGGATCACCCGCTGCTGGGACGGCCCGTTCGGGGCCGCGAGCCCGTTGCTGGCACCGTCCTGGTTGACGGCGCTGCCGCGGACGACGGCCAGCACCTCGCGGCCGTTGCGCAGCGCGTCCGACAGCCGCTCGACCAGCACCACCCCCACGCCCTCGCCCCAGCCGGTGCCGTCGGCGGAGGCGGAGAACGCCTTGCACCTGCCGTCCACGGCCAGGCCCCGCTGCCGGGAGAACTCCACGAAGTTGAACGGAGTGGTCATCACCGTGGCGCCGCCCGCCAGGGCCAGCGAGCACTCGCCGGCCCGCAGCGCCTGGCCNGCCCCGCTGCCGGGAGAACTCCACGAAGTTGAACGGAGTGGTCATCACCGTGGCGCCGCCCGCCAGGGCCAGCGAGCACTCGCCGGCCCGCAGCGCCTGGCCCGCCAGGTGCAGCGCCACCAGCGACGACGAGCACGCCGTGTCGATGGTGATCGCCGGGCCCTCCAGCCCCAGGACGTACGAGACGCGTCCGGAGGCGACGCTGTTCGCGCTGCCGGTGAGGGCGTAGCCCTCCGACAGCGCGGGCGGCGCCTGCCGCAGCTGGGCGGTGTAGTCCTGCGCGTTGCAACCGGTGAACACGCCGGTGGGAGTGCCCTGGAGGTCGTGCGGGTTGATCCCCGCCCGTTCCAGGGCCTCCCAGGACGTCTCCAGCAGCAGTCGCTGCTGGGGGTCCATGGCCGCCGCCTCGCGCGGGCTGATGCCGAAGAACTCCGCGTCGAAGTCCCCCGCGTCGTAGAGGAAGGCGCCCTTGCGGCTGACGGAGGTCCCGGGCTCGTCGGGGTCGGAGGAGAAGAGCTTCGCGAGGTCCCAGCCGCGGTCGGCGGGGAAGTCGTCGATGGCGTCCCGGTGGTGGGTGACGAAGTCCCACAGGTCCTCGGCGGACCGGATCCCGCCGGGGAAGCGGCAGGCGACGCCGATGATCGCGAGCGGTTCGCCGTCGGCCGCCGCGCCGGGCGCGGGACCGGCCGGCGCGCTGCCGGTGGCCGCCGTACGGGCGGGGCGCGCGCCGGTCAGCTCCGTCAGCAGGTGCGCGCTGAGCTTGTCGGGGGTGGGGTGGTCGAAGGCGAGGGTGCTGGGCAGCCGCAGACCGGTGGCCGCCGTGAGGCGGTTGCGCAGTTCTACGGAGGTGAGGGACGTGAAGCCGAGGTCGCGGAAGGCGCGGTCCGTCGGACACGCCCCGGCGTCGGCGTGTCCGAGGACGGCGGCGGTGTGGGTGGTGACGAGCGCGAGGAGGGTGTCGTGTTGTTCGGTCGGGGGCAGGTCGTCCAGGCGGGTGCGCAGCTGCCCGGCGGCGTCGGCGGGGACGGTGCCGGCCGGGCCGGCCGCGGGGGCGGCGGGGGACAGCTCGCGGGTGTGCGGGGCGGGCTGGCACCTCTCCCAGTCGACGTCGGCGACGACGAGCTGGGCGTGCGGCCCGGCGGCGGCCCGTTCCAGGGCGGCCAGCGCCAGGTGGGGCGGCATGGGGAGGAAGCCGCGGGAGCGCAGGTACGCCTGCGCCGTGCTGGTGTTCGCGAGTCCGTCGCCGCCCCAGTTGCCCCAGGCGAGGGAGGCCGCGGGCAGCCCGCGGGCCCGGCGGTGGTGGGCGAGGGCGTCCAGGTAGGCGTTCGCGGCGGCGTAGTTGGCCTGTCCCGGGGCGCCGAAGGGGGCCGCGACGGAGGAGAAGAGGACGAACGCGTCGAGGGGCAGGTGCTCGGTGAGGGCGTGCAGGTGGTGCGCCGCGTGCGCCTTCGGTCCGAGGACCGCGCCGAAGTGCTCCGGGGTCTGCGCGGCGAGCGTGTGGTCGTCCAGGACGCCGGCGGTGTGGATCACCGCGGTGAGCGGGTGGCTCGGCGGGACGGCGGCGATGACGGCGGCGAGCGCGTCGGCGTCGGTGATGTCGCACGCGGTGATGGTGGCGGAGGCGCCGTGGCGGGTGAGGCGGCCGTGCAGCGCGTCGGCGCCGGGCGCGTCGGGGCCGCGGCGGCTGACCAGCAGCAGGTGGCAGTCCGGGTGGCGGTCGGCGATGCGGGCGGCGAGCTGGGAGGCGATGGCGCCCGTGCCGCCGGTGATGAGGACGGTGCCGCGGGGCGTCCAGGGCGACGGTACGTCGGCGGGGGCCTCGGGTGCGGCCTCGGGGGCGCGGGTGAGGCGGCGGGCGCGGGGCCCGGTGGGACGTACGGCCAGTTCGTTCTCGTCGTGGCGGTGGGTCAGGGCGGCGGAGAGGTGCCGCACATCCTGTTCGACGAGGGTGGCGGGGAGGTCGATGAGCCCGCCCCACAGGTCGGGGTGCTCCAGGGCAGCGGTCCGCCCCAGCCCCCAGACCATGGCCTGCCGGGGGTGGTCCAGGAGGTCGCCGGGGGAGGTGGCGACGGCGCCGCGGGTGGCGCACCACAGCCGGGCCGCTATGTCGTCACGGCCGGCGAGCGTCTGGACCAGGGCGAGGGTGAGGGCCGTTCCGGTGGGGACGTGGGGGTGCCGCGGGTGCGGTTCCTCGTCGAGTGCGAGCAGCGAGAGCACGCCGCCGACGGGGGCGCCCGCGTCCTGCACCGCCTGGGTGAGGAGCCGGTGGAGGACCTCGGGGTCGACGCCGTGGTGGTCCAGGACGAGGGGGACGGGGGCCAGGCCCGCGTCGCGCAGGCCGTCGAGGAGCGCGGTGACGTCCGGCCGGTCGGCGTGCCGGGCGGGGACGGCGACCAGCCAGGCCGCGGTCGGCCCGGGCCGGGCGTCGGCGAGGTCGACCGGCCGCCAGGCGTCGCGGTAGCGCCAGGCGTCGGCGGCGGCCTGGTCGCGGCGCCGCGCGCGCCAGGTCGCCAGGGACGGCAGGAGGGTGTCCAGCCAGGGGTCCGGCGGGAGGTCGAGGAGGGCGGCCACGGCGTTCGTGTCCTGGCCCTCGACGGCCTCCCAGAACGGGGCGGTCGCGCTGTCCGGGGTCTGGTCCGCGCGCCGGGCCCCGGCCGCGCCCGGTGCGGGGGTGGTCAGCCAGTAGCGCTGGCGTTGGAAGGGGTAGGTGGGCAGGTCGGTGGGGTGGGGTGGGGTGGGGGTGGGGAGGTGGTGGTGCCAGGTGACGGGGAGTCCGTGGGTGTGGGCGCGGGCCAGGGCGGCCAGCATGCGGCCGGTGTCGTCCTCGTGGCGGCGCAGGGTGGGGATGACGGTGACCGGCACGCTCGCGCCGTCGGCGGCTTCGTGCACCGCGGGCGTCAGCGTGGGATGCGGGCTGACCTCGATGTAGGTGTCGAATCCCTGGCCGGCCAGGGATTCGACGGCATCGCCGAAGCCCACCGGCTGCCGCAGGTTGCGGTACCAGTACTCCGCGCCCGCGCCGCCGTCGCTGTCGCCGGTGGTGTCGGTGTCGTCCATCCAGCGGCCGTGCACGGTGGAGTACCACGGGATCGTGGTCGGCCGCAGGGTGAGGCCGTCCAGCGGTTCCAGCAGTTCCTCGCGCACGGCCTCGACGTGGGGGGAGTGCGAGGCGTAGTCGATCGGGATCAGCCGCGGCTTCGCCGCGCCGGGGGCAAGGGTGCGGGTGAAGTACTCCACCGCCTCCTCGACCGCGGGGAGGTCGCCGCTGACGGCCGTGGTCCGCGGCCCGTTGACCGCCCCGATCCACAGCCTGCCAGGCCAGTGCCGGGCCACCTCCTCGCGCACCGTGTCCGCCGGCGCCGGGATCGAGGCCATGCCGCCCTGCCCCCGGATGGCCCGCACCGCCCGGCTGCGCACCACGGCCAGTCGGGCGGCGTCCTCCAGTGACAGCGCGCCGCTGACGCAGGCGGCGGCGACCTCGCCCTGGGAGTGCCCGATCACCGCGTCCGGGGTGACGCCGTGGTCCTGCCATACCGCGGCCAGCGACACCGTCACCGCGAACAGCACCGGCTGCACGAACTCCGCGCGCTGCCACCGCGGATCGCCCGCCCCGGCCTCCAGCAGCCGGGCCAGGTCCCAGTGCAGGTGCGGTGCCAGCGCCTGTGCGCAGGCGGTGAACGCCTTCGCGAACGCCGGCGAGGTGCGCAGCAGGCCGATGGCCATGCCGGCCCACTGGCCGCCATGGCCGGGGAAGACGAACACCGTACGG
>NZ_JAVSCF010000226.1:0-10355 GCF_031932565.1 Streptomyces sp. B1866 | reverse complement strand
CCGGCGAGGCCCGGGCCCGCCGCGGACGGCGCTCCGGCGCGCGGCTCCCGGCGGCTCCCGGCGCGGCGCCGGCCCGGTGGCGGGGGCCCGGCGGTCCGGCCGGGGAAGGGGGCGGCCTCAGCGCTTGCCGGTACGGGCGGCCTTCGGGGTGACCAGGCGGCTGCCCACCCAGTCCTTGCCGACGCTGACGCTCTTGGTCTGGGACAGGCCCGCGGTGGTCGCGGACTCGCCGATGTCGCTCGGCTCGACGTAGCCGTCCCGGCCGGTCTTGGGCGTCAGCAGCCAGATCGTGGCGCCGTCGTCGATCATCGTGGTGGCGTCCACCAGCACGTCCGTCAGGTCGCCGTCGTCCTCGCGGAACCACAGCAGCACGGCGTCGGCCACGTCCTCGTAGTCCTCGTCCACGAGGTCCTGACCCGTGATCTCCTCGATGCCCTCGCGGAGCTCCTGATCGACGTCGTCGTCGTAGCCGATCTCCTGGACCACCTGACCGGGCTGGAAACCCAGCCTGGCGGCGGGGTTGGTCCGCTCCTCCGCGTGGTCCGCGGTCGCGCTCACGGATTGCCTCCTGTCATCTCGTGTTCATTCCTGGCCGCTGTACGCCTCGCGCGCACGCGGGACATTGGGCGTAGTCCACACGGGCCGGACGGATCGCGCAAGTACCCGGCCAGCGGTTCCCGCCCAAACGTTGACGTGTCGCCGCAAGTCGCCTCATCGGGGAACGGACCGGGGCCCTGGCCCGTGCGGCGAAATGCCCGTCTTGTTGGGTTGTGAGTGCCAGCGTACGCCGATCGAGGCACGCCCGGGGCCGAACGGCGCACGCCGGCACCCGACCGCCCGGGCGTAGCCTGGCAGGGCGGGCGCCGTCCGCCCCGGACCGCCCGGAGGCCGTCCGGGCGCCGTCTCACGGAGTGGTGTTACCACACGGTAGAGATGACGTACCCCAGACCCCGGGTACACGATGGAGATCGGCGCGGTTCCAGAGCACGGACCACCACAGCACGGGTCACCAGACCACCGCCGAGCACGACCCCGCGGGCTCGGCAGACGAGCACGACCGATAAACGTAAGGAATAGCGTGGCTTCCGGATCCGATCGCAACCCGATCATCATTGGCGGCCTTCCCAGCCAGGTCCCGGACTTCGACCCCGAAGAGACCCAGGAGTGGCTCGACTCGCTCGACGCCGCCGTCGACGAGCGAGGCCGTGAACGCGCCCGTTACCTCATGCTCCGCCTCATCGAGCGCGCCCGCGAGCGGCGGGTGGCGGTACCCGAGATGCGCAGCACCGACTACGTCAACACCATCGCGACCAAGGCCGAGCCGTTCTTCCCCGGCAACGAGGAGATCGAGCGCCGCGTCCTGAACGCGACCCGCTGGAACGCGGCCGTGATGGTCTCCCGGGCCCAGCGCCCGGGCATCGGCGTGGGCGGCCACATCGCCACCTTCGCCTCCTCCGCCTCCCTCTACGACGTGGGCTTCAACCACTTCTTCCGGGGCAAGGAGCAGGGCGACGGCGGCGACCAGGTCTTCTTCCAGGGGCACGCCTCCCCCGGCATCTACGCCCGCGCGTACCTGCTCGACCGGCTCACCGAGGGCAACCTCGACGGCTTCCGGCAGGAGAAGTCCAAACCCGGCCACGGCCTGTCCAGCTACCCGCACCCGCGGTCGATGCCGGACTTCTGGGAGTTCCCGACGGTCTCCATGGGCCTCGGGCCGCTCGGCGCGATCTACCAGGCGCGGATGAACCGCTACCTGGCGGCGCGCGGCATCGCCGACACCTCTCGCTCGCACGTGTGGGCCTTCCTCGGCGACGGCGAGATGGACGAGCCGGAGTCGCTGGGCCAGCTCTCGCTGGCCGCCCGCGAGGGCCTGGACAACCTCACCTTCGTGGTGAACTGCAACCTCCAGCGCCTCGACGGCCCGGTGCGCGGCAACGGCAAGATCATTCAGGAGCTGGAGTCGGTGTTCCGCGGCGCCGGCTGGAATGTGATCAAGCTCATCTGGGACCGCACCTGGGACCCGCTGCTGGCCCAGGACCGGGACGGCGTGCTGGTCAACAAGCTCAACACGACGCCCGACGGCCAGTTCCAGACGTACGCCACCGAGACCGGCGCGTACATCCGCGAGCACTTCTTCGGCGACGACCTGCGGCTGCGCAAGATGGTCGAGGGCATGACCGACGACCAGATCCTGCACCTCGGGCGCGGCGGCCACGACCACCGCAAGGTGTACGCGGCGTACAAGGCCGCCGTGGAGCACCAGGGCCAGCCGACGGTCATCCTCGCCCAGACCATCAAGGGCTGGACGCTCGGCCCGAACTTCGAGGGCCGCAACGCGACCCACCAGATGAAGAAGCTGACGGTCGCCGACCTCAAGCGCTTCCGCGACCGGCTGCGCCTGCCGATCCCGGACAAGGAGCTGGAGTCCGGTCTGCCGCCCTACTACCACCCGGGGCGGGACTCGGAGGAGATCCAGTACATGCACGACCGCCGCTCCGAGCTCGGCGGGTACGTGCCCACGCGCGTGGTGCGCGCCAAGCCGCTGGCCCTGCCGGGCGACGCGGCGTACGCGGCGCTGAAGAAGGGCACCGGGCAGCAGCAGATCGCCACCACCATGGCCTTCGTGCGGCTGCTGAAGGACCTGATGCGGGACAAGGAGGTCGGCAAGCGCTTCGTGCCGATCGCGCCCGACGAGTACCGCACCTTCGGCATGGACTCGCTGTTCCCCTCGGCGAAGATCTACTCGCCGCTGGGCCAGCTGTACGAGTCGGTGGACCGCGAGCTGCTGCTGGCCTACAAGGAGTCGCCCACCGGCCAGATGCTGCACGACGGCATCTCGGAGGCCGGCTGCACGGCCTCGCTGATCGCGGCGGGCTCGGCGTACGCCACCCACGGCGAGCCGCTGATCCCGGTGTACGTCTTCTACTCGATGTTCGGCTTCCAGCGCACCGGCGACCAGTTCTGGCAGATGGCCGACCAGCTCGCGCGCGGCTTCGTGCTGGGCGCGACCGCCGGCCGCACCACCCTGACCGGCGAGGGCCTCCAGCACGCGGACGGCCACTCGCAGCTGCTCGCCTCGACCAACCCGGCGTGCGTGGCCTACGACCCGGCGTTCGGCTTCGAGATCGCGCACATCGTGCGGGACGGGCTGCGCCGCATGTACGGCGAGCACCGCGCGGACGAGGACCCGAACGTCTTCTACTACCTCACCGTCTACAACGAGCCGATCCACCACCCGGCCGAGCCGGCGGGCGTGGACGTGGAGGGCATCCTCAAGGGCCTGTACCGCTACCGGCCCGCCGAGGCCGGCGCCGTCCCCGCGCAGATCCTGGCCTCCGGCGTGGCCGTGCCGTGGGCGGTGGAGGCGCAGCGGCTGCTGGCCGAGGAGTGGAACGTCCGGGCGGACGTCTGGTCGGCCACCTCCTGGAACGAGCTGCGCCGCGACGCCGTGGCCGCCGAGGAGCACAACCTGCTCCACCCGGAGGAGGACCAGCGCGTGCCCTACGTGACGCGCAGGCTGGCCGACGCGGAGGGCCCGAAGGTGGCCGTGTCCGACTGGATGCGCGCCGTCCCGGACCAGATCGCGCGCTGGGTGCCGGGCACGTACCAGTCGCTGGGCGCCGACGGCTTCGGCTTCGCCGACACGCGCGGGGCGGCCCGTCGCTTCTTCCACATCGACGCGCAGTCGATCGTGCTGGCGGTGCTCACCGAGCTGGTCCGGGAGGGCCGGATCGACCGCTCGGCGCTCAAGCAGGCCGTGGACCGCTACCAGCTCCTGGACGTGACGGCGGCGGACCCGGGCCCGGCGGGCGGCGACGCGTAGCCCCTGGCGACAGAGGGGGCGGGGCCGGGGTGCTGACCCCGGCCCCGCCCCTTCCGCGCTCCGGGCCGCGCCGGACGGCCCGGCCCGGGGCGCGCCTCACCGCTCCCAGATCTTGACCGCCCGCACCTGGTACGGAGACTCCGGCACCCACGTCCCCGACGGGTACGTCGCGAAGTCACCCGTCTCGGCGCACTCCGCGCTCTGGTATGTGGTGACCGGCTTGCGGGTGCGGTTGGCCAGCGACGCCGCCGTGCCGGTCGACAGGCGCACGCACTCCTCGATGTCGGTGTCGGCCAGTTCGCGCACCTCGCGCGCGCCGGAGAAGGCACTGCCGTGCCACAGGCACAGCTGCCCGGTCGCGCACGGGCCGAGGCGGGGTGGTGAGGCCTCGGCCGGGGCCGGGGACAGGGCGGCGGAGACGGCGGCCAGGACGGCGCCGGCCGCCGCGGTGAGGACGACGGCCGACGTGACGCCGGCTGCGGTGATCGGACGCGTACGGCTCATGTGGGTCACTCCCCCGTGTCTGGACGGTCCATGGTGTCGGAAACGATGCGTAGCGCTCTGCGGACCGCGCACGGCAACCAGCGTGGGCAGGCGCCGACCGCGGCCACAAGGAATCCGGGTGGACATCCTCCTGATAGGGGAAAGGCGACCGGGCCGGGCAGGGCACGGGCGCGGGTATCGTGAGCCGGGTCATGGGCGGCAGACAGCGGACTGACGGGTTCACCCCCCGGTGACGGCGGACCAGGCGGCTTCGGCCCGCGCCGGGCTGCGCGAGCGCAGGAAGCAGCGCACGCGCGGCGCCCTGGTGCGCGCGGCGCTCGCCCGGTTCACCCGGCAGGGCTACGAGCAGACCACCGTGGAGGAGATCGCGGGCGCCGCCGAGGTGTCCCAGCGCACGTTCTTCCGCTACTTCGCGAGCAAGGAAGAGGTCGCCTTCGCCACCCAGGAAGCCGCGGAGGCGCACTTCTTCGCCCGGCTGCGCGAGCGGCCGCCCTGCGAGCCGCCGCTGACCGCCCTGCGGCGGGCCGCGCTCGGCGCGTGGGACACCATCGGCGACGCCATCGGCGAGCTGGTCCCGGTCGAGCTGCACGTGCGCGCGTACCGCATGATCGAGTCGACTCCCGTGCTGCTCGCCGCGCACCTGCGGCGCACGGCGGAGCTCCAGGAGCGCACCGCGCGCGAGATCGCCCGCCGCGAGGGCCTGGACGTGGACGCCGACCCGCGGCCGCGCCTGGTGGTGGCGGTGTTCGGCGGCGCCACGCGGGTGGCAGGGAAGCTGTGGGGCGAGTGCGGTGACTGCACCGCGGAGTCGCTGCGCGAGCTGACCGCCTTCTACCTGGACCACCTCGGCGCCGGGCTCGCCGAGCCGTGGGCCGCGGGGCCCGCCGGGCGCGTTCCGCCGCCCCTGCGCGGCGGCCGCGCTCCTGTGAGCACACCCGGTCAAACGTGAGATGACTCACGCAACCGGCCGGAAGGAGGCGTGCCTCTCCTAGGGTGTCCCGCGGTGACTACCTGTTCGGAGCGCGTCTCTTTGCTACCCACGTCCACCGCCCGGCGCGGTCTGCTCGCCTTGGCGATGGTGCTCGTCCTCCTGGCGACCACCGGCTGGGCGGCCCAGCGCAGGGCGGCACCCGATCCGCTCACCGCGGCGCTGAAGGAGTGGCGCGCGGGCACGCTCGCGGGCCGGCCGCTGCCCGCGCCGGACGCCCCGCCGCACGTCCTGGCCCGCTTCTTCGGCTCGCTGACCGCCGTCGAGCGCGACCGCCTCGTACGCCGCTACCCGCTGGCCGTGGGCAACCTGGGCGGCGCGCCGGTTTCGCTGCGCTACCGCGCCAACCGGGTCGCCCTCGCCCAGGCCCGGGAGGTCCAGCGGCGGCGGATGGGCGACCGCCGGCTGACCGCGCTCGGCCGTCGCGAGGCGGGCCGCCGCATGCACCGCTACGAGTCGATGCTGCGCCCGGGGCGGCAGATCCTCGCCTTCGACCCGTCGGGCGCGGGGCGGGCCGCCGAGGTGTTCGGCGGCCTGGAGCGGGCCCGCCGGGTGACGGTCGTCGTCCCCGGCGTGGACACCGGCATCCTGAACTTCGAGCGCACCAACGGCGCGCGCACCGCGCCGTCCGGCATGGCCCGCGCGCTGTACGAGGCGGAGCTGGCCGCCGACCCCGGCGGCCGGGACGCGGTCGTCGCCTGGGCCGACTACACCGCCCCGGACGGCATCGGCGTGGACGCCGCCTCCGCCCGGCTGGCCGCCCGCGGCGCGCCGCGGCTGCGCGCGCTGGCGCTGTCCCTGCCGGGCGACTCGCGGCTGACGCTGGTCTGCCACAGCTACGGCTCGGTGGTGTGCGGCCTGGCGGCCCGCCGGCTGCCCGCGCGGGTGACCGACATCGTGGTGGCCGGCAGCCCGGGCGTCCGCGCGGACCGCGCCGCGGACCTGGGCACGCGGGCGCGGGTGTGGGCCACGCGGGACGCCGGGGACTGGATCGAGGACGTGCCCCACCTGGAGGTCGGCGGCTTCGGGCACGGCGCCGACCCGGTCTCCCCCGGCTTCGGCGCCCGGGTGCTGTCGGCGGCCGGGGCGCGCGGGCACGGCGGGTACTTCGAGCCGGGCACGGCCAGCCTGCGGAACTTCGCCGCGATAGGGGTCGGCGCCGCCGGCTGGGTGACCTGCGCGGACGGCGCCGACTGCACGGTGGGTCTGCGCCGCGGCGGGCGGCCGGCGCGGGCCTGCCCCGGGCCCGGCGGCACGGCGCCGTACGGCGTCTGACGGAGTGTCGGGCGGGGCCGCCGAGGCCGGAACCGGACGGTCGGCATAGCGGACGGCGTGGGAAAAATCGTTCGACGCGCGTAGTTACGGGTGGGGGACGGAGCGCTCGCCGCCGCATACGATGAGCCGCATGGGTGATGTGCTGGCCGGTTTCCAGACCGTCTGGGAGTTCGACACGAACTCTGTGCTCATCCGCTTTGAACGGGGGATCCGCACACCGAAGCTGTTGCAGGCGCTCGGTGAACGCCGCGTGCCGTACGAGGCGCTGGCCGCCGTGGAGCTGACGCCCGGCAGGCGGGGCACGGTGGCCCTGCGGGCCGTGCCGCGGCCGGGCTCCGATCCGCTGATGGAGGCGGCTGACGGGCAGTTGAAGGAGGGTTCCGACCCCTACCGGCTGGTGCTGCCCGCGGAGCGGGAGCCGCTGGCCCGGTTCTACGCCGACGAGATACGGTCCGCTCTCGGCCCCGACGCCGGCGCGCCCGCCGAGGCGCACCTGGTGGCCGCGCCCGCGCCGCCGCTGTCCTTCAAGGCGTACGACGGCAAGGCGTCCTTCGACGGAAAGGCCGTCACCTTCCGCTGGTTCAGGACCGGTGCGTCGTCGGTGAAGTGGAAGGCCGGGGACCAGCGGTTCCGGGTGGACGAGCTGAGCGGTCTTCAGTGGCGCTCGCCCGAGGTCGTCGACGGCCACCTGCGACTGCTGGAGCGCGGCGCCGAGGACGCCGAGCCGGGCGCGGCCGACCAGGACCCGGCGGCCGTCGTCTTCGGGATGGGCTACGGCCTGGTCCACGAGTCGCTGCCGTTCGCCGCCTGCCTGCTGGAGGCCATCAGGGCCGGTGCGCCCGGCGCCGCCGACGCGGCCCCGGCCCCGCGCGCGGCGGCGGCCGCGCGCCGCGACCCGGCCGACATCGCCGACCGCATCCGCCACCTGGGGGACCTGCACACGGCGGGGCTGCTGACGGACGAGGAGTTCAGCGCGAAGAAGGCCGAACTGCTCGCGGAGCTGTAGGCCCGGCCTTCCGGCCCCTCCGGCCCCTCCGGCTCGTACGGCTCCCACGGCTCCCACGGCTCGTACGGACAGAAAGGGGCCGGAAGGGCCGGGCGGGCCGGGTGGCTACCCGCGGCCCTCCGCCGCCCACGCCATGTCCGGGTAGCGGTCACCCGCGACCTGCCCCGCGAGGGGTTCCAGCGCCGCGAGGTCCGCGTCGGTCAGCTCGATGCGGGTGGCGGCCGCGTTCTCCTCGACGCGGGAGCGCCTGCGCGTGCCGGGGATGGGGACGACGGTCAGCCCGTGCGCCCGCGCCCGGGCCTGCACCCACGCCAGCGCGACCTGCCCGGGGGTCGCCCCGTGGGCCGCGGCGACCGTGCGGACCGGCTCCAGCAGGGCCGCGTTGGCCGCCGCGTTGTCGCCGGTGAAACGCGGCATGCCGCGGCGGGCGTCGCCGTCCGGCAGCTCCTGCTCGGCGTCGGTGAACGAGCCGGTCAGGAAGCCGCGGCCGAGCGGCGAGAACGGCACGAAGGCCACGCCCAGCTCGCGCGCCGTGTCCACGATGGCGCCCTCCGGGGCGCGGCTGAACAGCGACCACTCCGACTGGAGGGCCGCGATCGGGTGCACGGCGTGCGCCGCGCGCAGCTCGGCGGCCGTCACCTCGCTCAGGCCCAGGTGGCGCACGGTGCCCGCCGCGACCAGCTCGGCCATCGCCCCGACGCTCTCCTCGATCGGCACGGCGGGGTCGCGGCGGTGCATGTAGTACAGGTCGATGTGGTCGACGCCGAGCCGCCGCAGGCTGCCCTCGACGGCCTGCCGGATATAGGCGGGATCGTTGCGGACGTCGCCCGCGGCGTAGGGGCGGCCGTTGCCCAGGGGCCGCACGATGGCGAACTTGGTGGCCAGCACCAGCTCGTCCCGGTGGGCCCGCACGAACGGCGCCAGGAACTCCTCGTTGGCGCCGAACCCGTAGACGTCGGCCGTGTCGTAGNTGACCCCCAGCTCCAGCGCCCGCTCCAGCGTCGCCCGCGCCTCGGTCTCGTCCGTGGGCCCGTACGCGTGGCTCATGCCCATGCAGCCCAGGCCCTGCACGCCGACCCGCGGGCCTCCGGCGCCCAGCGCGACGGTCGCGATCGTGTCGTTGCTCATCAAGCCGTCAAACCCTCTCCGACACCCAGCGGGCGCCAGCGTAGAAATCGATCTTGCGGTCGAGGACGTCGAGTGTGCCGCGCAGCTCGGCGATCCGCTGCCGCACGTTCTCCCGGTGGGCGGTCAGCAGCTTCTCCCGCTCGGCGTAGGTGTGCTCGCCCTGTCGTACGAGGTCGGCGTAGCGGACCATGTCCGCCACCGGCATGCCGGTCAGCCGCAGCCTGCCCACGAGGTCGAGCCAGTTCAGGTCGCGGTCGGTGAAGCTGCGCTGCCCGGTGTGGGTGCGGTCCACGTGCGGCATCAGTCCGATGCGCTCGTACCAGCGCAGCGTGTGCGCCGACAGACCGGTGCGGGCGGCCACCTCGCTGATCGTGTAGCGGCCCGGCCCGTCCGGGTCCGGTGGCGGCACGGGCGTGCCGGCGCAGCGGGACCGGCGGTGGGCGGCGGTCTGCGTATCCGTCGCGGACATGCGGCCTCGTCTCTTTCGTCGCCGTGGTTCGGTGGTCACGACCTGGTCAACGCTAGAGACTTCGAGTGCACTCCAGGCAAGCGGGATTCCGGCGGCCCGGCCCGGGCCCGGCCTGGACCCGGGCCGGGTGTCACAGGCAGGGCCTAAGCTCGGGGCCATGGAGAGTCTGCGGATGGCGGGGACGTGGCCGGTGCCGACGGCGGCGGCCGTGGTGGTGCGGGCGGATGGGACGGTGGCGGGGGCGTACGGGCCGCAGGACCAGCGGTTCCCGCTCGCCTCGGTGAGCAAGCCGCTCGCGGCCTACGCGGCGCTGATCGCCGTGGAGGAGGGCGCCGTCGAGCTGGACGAGCCGGCCGGGCCGCCCGGGTCGACCGTCCGGCACCTGCTCGCCCACACCTCGGGGCTGGCCTTCGACGAGCACCGGGTGATGGCCGAGCCGGGCACCCGGCGGCTGTATTCCAACGCGGGTATCGAGGAGCTGGCCGACCACATCGCGAAGGCCGCCGACATCCCCTTCGCCGAGTACGCGCGGCAGGCGGTGCTGGAGCCGCTGGGCCTGGCGTCGACCGAGCTGTCCGGCTCGCCCGCCAAGGACGGCGTGTCCACGGCCGCCGACCTGGCCCGGTTCGCCGCGGAGTTGCAGGCGCCGCGGCTGCTGAGCCCGGCCACGCTGGCCGAGGCCACCGCCGTCGCCTTCCCCGGGGTCGGCGGCGTGCTGCCCGGCTTCGGGCACCAGCGGCCGAACGACTGGGGGCTCGGCTTCGAGATACGCGGCCGCAAGTCGCCACACTGGACGGGCGCGGCCTCCTCGCCGCGCACCTTCGGCCACTTCGGGCAGTCGGGCACGTTCCTGTGGGTGGACCCGGAGGCGGGGGCGGCCTGCGCGGCGCTGACGGACGGGGTGTTCGGGCCGTGGGCGGTGCAGGCGTGGCCCGCGTTCACCGACGCGGTGCTGGCCGAGCTGCGCGCCGCCTGAGCCGGTCCGGGCCGTCAGCCGGGGGACGGCTCCGCGGGCAGCTGCCACACCAGCAGCTCCGCCGGGCCCTCGGCCGTCGCCGTCAGGCCCGCCGCGTCCGAGATCCGCGCCGCGTCGCCCGGGCCGAGCACCGCGCCCGGCTCCGGGCCGCCCGCCGCACCCGGGCCGGCCGCCGCACCCGGGCCG
>NZ_JAVSCF010000225.1:0-10586 GCF_031932565.1 Streptomyces sp. B1866 | reverse complement strand
CGGCGCGGCCGGCCCCGCCGCAGCCGCCCCCCGGTCCCGGTGCGCGGCCCGGCGGCCGCCGGGTGCGGGCGGTGGCCTCCGGCGCTGGTAGGGTGATCGATGGCCCTGTGCGTTCGCGCCCCGTGCGGCCGTCCCCGTCAGACCGCCGCGTACCGCCGCGTACGGCCCGCAGGTCCCGGTGGACACGGCGCGTGCGGGTACCGGGCCCAGCCGGCGAGTCACGGAAGTTCCCCTGAGCGGAAGACCAGGGGCGCTCGGCGGCCCACACGACGAAGGAGTACGGCGTGTCGCTCGACACCGCTACCAAGAAGCAGATCATGGCCGAGTTCGCCACCAAGGAAGGCGACACCGGTTCCCCCGAGGTCCAGGTGGCGCTGCTCTCGCGCCGCATCTCCGACCTGACCGAGCACCTGAAGACCCACAAGCACGACCACCACTCGCGCCGCGGCCTGCTGCTGCTGGTCGGCCAGCGCCGCCGCCTGCTGCAGTACCTGGCGAAGAAGGACATCACCCGCTTCCGCGCGCTCGTCGAGCGCCTGGGCATCCGGCGCGGCGCGGCCGGCGCCCGCTAGCCCGCAGCCGGCGGGGAGCGGTTCGGCGCAGGCCGGGCCGCTCCCCGCCGCCGCCCCGCCGGACACCGGCCGCGCCGGCCGTCTGCCGACGGCGGCGCCGGCGGACGCCCGCCGGGCCCCGCGCCCCGCCACGCCGTACGGCCCGGAGCGCACGAGGCGGCCACGCGCCGCTCGCACCGGACCCGTAGCCGTCGTGAGGACGGCCGAAGCTTTGTAGTCTGGTGCCAACAACGACAACCGACACAACGCCATAACGAACGAGGAGGAGCGCCTCCTTCCCGCCCTCTCGACGCCGCAGGCGCCGGTCCTCGGTAGCGGCCCCCGGAACAGGCAGTTCCGGCGGCTTCGATCGAAGACCGGCCCGGCCGCCGGAAACAGGCCAGGGGCGCTGCTCCACCACCGTCCCCGTCACCCGGGGACGCGAACGAGGAGACTTCCCTGGTGGAGAACGAGACCCACTACGCCGAGGCCGTGATCGACAACGGCTCCTTCGGCACCCGCACCCTCCGCTTCGAGACGGGCCGCCTGGCCCGGCAGGCCGCCGGCTCCGCCGTGGCCTACCTGGACGACGACACCATGGTCCTGTCGGCGACCACCGCCTCGAAGCACCCCAAGGACCAGCTCGACTTCTTCCCGCTGACGGTGGACGTCGAGGAGCGGATGTACGCGGCCGGCCGCATCCCCGGCTCCTTCTTCCGCCGCGAGGGCCGCCCGTCGGAGGACGCGGTCCTCACCTGCCGCCTCATCGACCGTCCGCTGCGCCCGTCCTTCAAGAAGGGCCTGCGCAACGAGATCCAGGTCGTCGCCACGATCATGGCGCTCAACCCCGAGCACCTGTACGACGTGGTGGCGATCAACGCCGCCTCCGCGTCCACCCAGCTGGCCGGACTGCCGTTCTCCGGGCCCATCGGCGGCGTCCGGGTGGCGCTCATCAGGGGCCAGTGGGTGGCCTTCCCCACCCACACCGAGCTGGCGGAGGCCGTCTTCGACATGGTCGTCGCCGGCCGGGCCCTCGACGACGGCGACGTGGCCATCATGATGGTCGAGGCCGAGGCCACCGAGCGCACCATCACCCTGGTCGAGGGCGGCGCCGAGGCGCCCACCGAGGAGGTCGTGGCCGCCGGCCTGGAGGCCGCCAAGCCGTTCATCAAGGTGCTGTGCAAGGCGCAGGCCGACCTCGCCGCCAAGTCCGCCAAGCCGGTCGCGGAGTTCCCCGTCTTCCTCGACTACCAGGACGACGTGCTCCAGGCGCTGACCGAGGCGGTCCGCGACGAGCTGGCCCAGGCGCTGACCATCGCGGGCAAGCAGGAGCGCGAGACCGAGCTGGACCGGGTCAAGGGGCTGGCCGCCGAGAAGCTGCTGCCGCAGTTCGAGGGCCGTGAGAAGGAGATCTCCGCGGCCTACCGGGCGCTGACCAAGACCCTGGTGCGCGAGCGCGTCATCAAGGAGCGCAAGCGCATCGACGGCCGCGGCGTCACCGACATCCGCACGCTGGCCGCCGAGGTCGAGGCGATCCCGCGCGTGCACGGCTCGGCGCTGTTCGAGCGCGGCGAGACGCAGATCCTCGGCGTCACCACGCTGAACATGCTGCGCATGGAGCAGCAGCTGGACACGCTGGCGCCCGAGACGCGCAAGCGCTACATGCACAACTACAACTTCCCGCCGTACTCCACCGGCGAGACCGGCCGCGTCGGCTCCCCCAAGCGCCGCGAGATCGGCCACGGCGCGCTCGCCGAGCGGGCCCTCATCCCGGTGCTCCCCGCGCGCGAGGAGTTCCCGTACGCGATCCGGCAGGTGTCCGAGGCGCTGAGCTCCAACGGCTCGACGTCGATGGGCTCGGTGTGCGCGTCCACGATGTCGCTGCTGAACGCGGGCGTGCCGCTGAAGGCCCCGGTGGCCGGCATCGCCATGGGCCTGATCTCCCAGGAGATCGAGGGTGAGACGCACTACGTGACCCTCACCGACATCCTCGGCGCCGAGGACGCGTACGGCGACATGGACTTCAAGGTCGCCGGCACGCGCGAGTTCGTCACCGCCCTCCAGCTCGACACCAAGCTCGACGGCATCCCCGCGTCCGTGCTGGCCGCGGCCCTGAAGCAGGCGCGCGACGCCCGCCTGCACATCCTCGACGTGATGCACGAGGCCATCGACGTCCCCGACGAGATGTCGCCGAACGCGCCGCGCATCATCACCGTCAAGATCCCGGTGGACAAGATCGGCGAGGTCATCGGCCCCAAGGGCAAGATGATCAACCAGATCCAGGAGGACACCGGCGCCGACATCACCATCGAGGACGACGGCACCATCTACATCGGCGCCGCCGACGGCCCGTCCGCCGAGGCCGCCCGCGCGACCATCAACGGCATCGCCAACCCGACGATGCCCGAGGTCGGCGAGCGCTACCTGGGCACGGTGGTGAAGACCACCACGTTCGGCGCGTTCGTCTCGCTGCTGCCGGGCAAGGACGGCCTGCTGCACATCTCCCAGATCCGCAAGCTCGCCGGCGGCAAGCGGGTGGAGAACGTGGAGGACGTGCTGAAGGTCGGCGACAAGGTCCAGGTCGAGATCGCCGAGATCGACCAGCGCGGCAAGCTGAGCCTGATCCCCGTCCTCGCCGAGACGGAGTCTTCCGGCGGCTCCGCCGCGGGGGCCGCGGCCGAGTCGAAGGAAGCCGCCGAGCAGTGACCTCCCGGCCGCACCGGGCGACGGCCCGCACCTCCACGGAGGGGCGGGCCGTCGCCCGTACCCAAACGCTTCTCCAGGGCGAGAACGGCATCGGCACCATCCGCAGGACCGTGCTGCCCGGCGGCCTGCGGGTGGTCACCGAGACCCTGCCGTCCGTGCGCTCCGCCACCTTCGGCATCTGGGCGCACGTCGGCTCCCGCGACGAGACGCCCGCCCTGGGCGGCGCCACGCACTACCTGGAGCACCTGCTGTTCAAGGGCACCGGGCGGCGCACCGCGCTGGACATCTCCTCGGCCATCGACGCCGTCGGCGGCGAGATGAACGCCTTCACCGCCAAGGAGTACACCTGCTACTACGCGCGGGTGCTCGACGCCGACCTGCCGCTGGCCATCGACGTGGTCTGCGACATGCTCACCGGCTCGCTGATCGACCCGGCCGACGTGGACGCCGAGCGCGGCGTGGTCCTCGAAGAGATCGCGATGACCGAGGACGACCCGGGCGACTGCGTGCACGACCTGTTCGCCAAGGCCATGTTCGGCACGGCCCCGCTGGGCCGCCCGGTGCTGGGCACGGTCGAGACCGTCAACGGGCTCACCCGCGACCAGATCGCCCGCTTCTACCGCCGGCACTACGACCCCACCCACCTGGTCGTCACCGCCGCGGGCAACGTCGACCACGCCGCCGTGGTCCGGCAGGTCCGCGCGGCGTTCGACCGGGCGGGCGCGCTGGCCCGCGAGGACGCCGTCCCGCTCGCCCCGCGCGGCGGCTCCCGTACGATCCGCACAGCCGGCCGCGTGGAGCTGCTGGACCGCGCCACCGAGCAGGCGCACGTCGTCCTCGGCATGCCCGGCATCCCGCGCACCGACGACCGGCGCTGGGCCCTCGGGGTGCTCAACACCGCGCTGGGCGGCGGCATGAGCTCGCGGCTGTTCCAGGAGGTCCGCGAGAAGCGAGGCCTGGCCTACAGCGTCTACTCCTACACCTCCGGCTTCGCCGACTGCGGCCTGTTCGGCGTCTACGCCGGCTGCCGCCCCAGCCAGGTGCACGACGTGCTGAAGATCTGCCGCGACGAGCTGGAGCGGGTCGCCCGCACCGGTCTCGGCGACGAGGAGCTGCGGCGCGCCATCGGCCAGCTGTCCGGGTCCACGGTGCTGGGCCTGGAGGACACCGGCGCGCTGATGAACCGCATCGGCAAGAGCGAGCTGTGCTGGGGCGAGCAGATGTCCGTGGACGACATGCTGGCCCGGATGGCCGCCGTCACCCCCGACGAGGTGCGCGAGGTGGCGCGCGAGGTGCTGGGGCACCGGCCGTCGCTGGCCGTCATCGGCCCGCTGAAGGACAAGCAGGCGGCGCGCCTGCACGAGGCGGTCGCCTGACCGGGCCGCGGCGGCCCGTACCCTGCCGTACGACGCGCCCCGCCGCGGGGGCGAGAATGCCCCCGTCAAGGACACGAACCCCGCCGCGGGGCGGGGACCCACCGAGGAGAGCCGGAAGACGATGAGCAAGCTGCGCGTGGCCGTCATCGGCGCCAAGGGCCGTATCGGCTCGGAGGCGGTACGGGCCGTGGAGGCGGCCGACGACATGGACCTGGTCGCCGCCGTGGACCGGGGCGACCGGCTGGAGGCGCTGACCGAGGCGGGCGCGCAGGTCGCGGTCGAGCTGACCGCGCCGGACGTGGTGCTGGACAACCTGGAGTTCTGCGTCCGGCACGGCATCCACGCCGTGGTGGGCACCACCGGCTGGACCGAGGAGCGGCTGGACCGCCTGCGCTCCTGGCTGGCCGGCTCGCCGGACACCGGCGTGCTGGTCGCGCCGAACTTCTCCATCGGCGCGGTGCTGAGCATGCGCTTCGCCCGGGAGGCCGCCCGGTTCCTCGAGTCGGTCGAGATCATCGAGCTGCACCACCCGAACAAGGCCGACGCCCCCTCCGGCACCGCGGCCCGCACCGCCCAGCTGGTCGCCGCCGCCCGCGCCGAGGCGGGCAGCCCGCCGCAGCCGGACGCGACGGCCACCGCGCTGCCCGGCGCGCGCGGCGCCGAGGTGGACGGCGTCCCGGTGCACTCGGTGCGGCTGCGCGGGCTGCTCGCCCACCAGGAGGTGCTGCTCGGCGGCCCGGGCGAGACGCTCACCATCCGGCACGACTCCACCCACCACAGCTGCTTCATGCCGGGCGTGCTGCTCGGCGTGCGCAGCGTGGGCTCCGCGCCGGGCCTCACCGTCGGCCTGGAGCACTTCCTGGGCCTGGAGTGACCCGGTGCGCGCCCCGCTGACGTACGCGCTGCCGGCCACCGTCCTGGGCGGCTATCTGCTGCTGGCCGGCGGCCGCGGCGTGCAGCTGATGCGCACCGGCGAGCCGGCGGCCGCCGCCCTGGGCGCCGCCGCCTCGGTCCTGCCGCTGATCGGCGCGTGGTTCCTGTGGCGTACGACGGTCTTCGCGTACCGCGCGGAGCGGCTGGCGCGCGAGCTGTCGGCCGAGGGCGGCCTGCCCGCCGACGACCTGCCGCGCACGCCCGGCGGCCGGGTCGAGCCGGCCGCGGCGGACGCGGTCTTCGCCCGGCGGCGGGCCGAGGCCGAGCGGTCCCCGGACGACTGGCGCTGCTGGTTCCGGCTGGCCGTCGCCTACCGCGACGCGCGGGACACCGCCCGCGCGCGCCGGGCCATACAGCGCGCCATCGCCCTGCGCGCGGGCCGGCCCGTACGCCCCTGAGCCCGTACGGCCCCCTGAGCCCGTACGAGCCGGGGGCGTGCGCGCTCAGAGAGCCCGCACGGGCTCAGTGCCGCTGCCGCCCCGCGGCCCACCGCTGGACCCCCTCGGCGGCCCGGCGGAAGGCCCCCGGACGGCCGAGGAAGTCGGCGTTGTGGTCGGTGACCACCGCGGGCAGCGCCGCCTCCGCCAGCCGGGTCACCACCAGCGCCTGGCCCTGCACGCCGCGCGGCAGGCCCAGCCAGCGCACCGGCTGCTGCACCGTGCGCACCGACACCACCTGCCGCCAGGGAACGGTCGTGGTCGACCACAGCGACCGCTGCCGCAGCCCCTGGTCGCTCACCCAGATGCCCACCCGCACCAGCCGCACCGCGAAGGCGGTCACCACCGCGCCGGCCGCGCCGCACCACGCGGCTCCCGGCACCGACCCGGCGAGGCCGATGATCAGCGCCGAGAACAGCAGGTACGAGGCGAGCAGCAGCAACAGCGCGGCTCCGCCGACCCGCAGCCGGCCCGGCCGGTAGGGGCGGCGCCAGCGGTCCACGTCCTCGTACAGCGAGGACGCCGCGTCCGCGGCGGGGCGGTCGCTGTCCCGGGCACGGCCGGCTGTCGTAAAGGGCAGGGGCACGGACGTCCTCACTCACACGTGCTCGGTGGCTCGCAGGCAGCGTACCGGCGCACCGGCACCAGGCGGCCTGCGCTGTCAGTGGCGGCCCCTAGGGTGAGGGTGTACGTACACCCCTGAAAGGAAACCGCAGGTGACCGACATCCCCGCCGAGGGCGACAAGCCGAGCTTCCGCAGCGACGTGACCGTCGAGCTGGTCAAGCACAGCGCGGCCGACTCCGACGTGCTGTGGGCGGCCCGGGTGTCCACCGCGGGCGAGCAGTCGCTGGAGGAGCTGACCAAGGACCCGGAGCGCTCCAAGGGCCTCATCAACTACCTCATGCGCGACCGGCACGGCAGCCCGTTCGAGCACAATTCGATGACCTTCTTCATCAGCGCCCCGATCTTCGTCTTCCGCGAGTTCATGCGCCACCGGGTGGGGTGGAGCTACAACGAGGAGAGCGGGCGGTACCGCGAGCTGCGCCCGGTGTTCTACGTGCCGGACGAGGCCCGCAAACTGGTGCAGCGCGGCCGCCCGGGCAAGTACGAGTTCGTCGAGGGCACCCCGGCGCAAACCGAGCTGACCGGCCGGGTGATGGAGGACGCCTACCGGCACGCCTACGAGGCGTACGAGGAGATGCTGGCGGCGGGGATCGCCCGCGAGGTGGCCCGCTCGGTGCTCCCCGTGGGCCTGTTCTCCTCGATGTACGCCACGTGCAACGCGCGCTCGCTCATGCACTTCCTGAGCCTGCGCACGCGGCACGAGCGGGCCGCCGTGCCCTCCTTCCCGCAGCGGGAGATCGAGATGGTCGGGGAGCGGATGGAGGCGGCCTGGGCGCGCCTGATGCCGCTCACCCACGAGGCCTTCAACGTCAACGGCCGGGTGGCGCCGTAGCCCCTCCCGGGCACCCCCAGAGAAGTGTCCGTATTGCGGCGTTTCGTGAAGTTCATCTAGGCTGAAGAACGACCCGGCACTGTCTGAACCCCCGAGCGGGCAGTGCCGGGCCCTTGCGTCGGCCGCCCCGGACGAGCACGGCGGGGCGCGCTGCGAGTAGCGTGGGAGCCATGGCACCGACATCCACACCGCTGACGCCCTTCGGGCGCGTGCTGACCGCCATGGTCACGCCATTCACCGCCGACGGCGCCCTCGACCTCGACGGCGCCCAGCGGCTCGCCACCCACCTGGTGGACGCGGGCAACGACGGCCTGGTCGTCAACGGCACCACCGGCGAGTCCCCGACCACCAGCGACGTGGAGAAAGCCGACCTGGTACGGGCCGTCGTGGCGGCCGTCGGCGACCGGGCCCACGTGGTCAGCGGAGTCGGCACCTACGACACGCGGCACAGCGTCGAGCTGGCCCGCGCCGCCGAGCGCGCCGGTGCCCACGGCCTGCTGACCGTCACGCCGTACTACAGCAAGCCCCCCCAGGAGGGCCTGCTGCGGCACTTCACCGCCATCGCGGACGCCACCGGCCTGCCGGTCATGCTCTACGACATCCCCGGCCGCAGCGGTGTGCCGATCAACACCGAGACGATCGTCCGGCTCGCCGAGCACCCGCGCATCGTCGCCAACAAGGACGCCAAGGGCGACCTCGGGCGGGCGAGCTGGGCCATCGCCCGCTCCCACCTCGCCTGGTACTCCGGCGACGACATGCTGAACCTGCCGCTGCTGTCGGTCGGCGCCGTCGGCTTCGTCTCCGTCGTCAGCCACCTGGTCACCCCCGAGCTGCGGGCCATGCTCGAAGCCCACCTCGCCGGGGACGTGGCCAAGGCCACCGAGATCCACCAGAAGCTGCTGCCGGTCTTCACCGGCATGTTCCGTACCCAGGGCGTGATCACCGCCAAGACCGCCCTCGCCCTCCAGGGCCTGCCGGCGGGGCCGCTGCGCCTGCCGCTCGTGGAGCTCTCCGCGGAAGAGACGGATCAGCTGAGGCGCGATCTGGCCGCGGGCGGGGTACAGCTCTAACCACAGACGTGCTTTTCATAACTTCATACGATCAGGTAACTGAGCGCACAGAGTTCCGTACAGCCAGACACACAGCCAGACAGCACACGCACGAATGTCACGCGCGCACGTGCCCGTGGACGGGCAGGTGGCGTGCGTGGTGAGGAGAGTCTTTTGAGTCATCCGCATCCCGAGCTCGGCCCCCCGCCGAAGCTCCCCCAGGGCGGCCTGCGGGTCACCCCGCTCGGCGGCCTGGGAGAGATCGGCCGCAACATGACGGTCTTCGAGTACGGCGGACGGCTGCTGATCGTCGACTGCGGAGTGCTCTTCCCCGAGGAGGAGCAGCCCGGAGTTGACCTGATCCTGCCGGACTTCACATCCATCCGGAACCGCCTGGACGACATAGACGGCATCGTGCTCACGCACGGCCACGAGGACCACATCGGCGGCGTCCCCTACCTGCTGCGGGAGAAGCCGGATATCCCGCTGATCGGCTCCAAGCTCACGCTCGCCCTGATCGAGGCGAAGCTCCAGGAGCACCGCATCCGGCCGTACACCCTGGAGGTCGAGGAGGGGCACCGGGAGCGCATCGGCCCGTTCGACTGCGCGTTCATCGCGGTCAACCACTCCATCCCGGACGCCCTGGCGGTCGCCATCCGCACCCCGGCCGGCCTCGTGGTGCACACCGGCGACTTCAAGATGGACCAACTGCCGCTGGACGGCCGCCTGACCGACCTGCCCGCCTTCGCCAAGCTCGGCGAGGAGGGCATCGACCTGCTCCTGTCGGACTCCACCAACGCCGAGGTCCCCGGCTTCGTCCCGCCCGAGCGCGACATCTCCGGCGTGCTGGGCCAGGTCTTCGCCGCCGCCCGCAAGCGGATCATCGTCGCCAGCTTCGCCAGCCACGTGCACCGCATCCAGCAGGTCCTCGACGCCGCCCACGAGCACGGGCGCCGGGTCGCCTTCGTGGGCCGCTCCATGGTCCGCAACATGGGCATCGCCCGCGACCTGGGCTACCTGCGCGTACCGGCCGGGCTCGTGGTGGACGTCAGAGCCCTGGACGACCTGCGCGACGAGGAGATCGTGCTGGTCTGCACCGGCTCCCAGGGCGAGCCGATGGCCGCCCTGTCCCGCATGGCCAACCGCGACCACCAGATCCACATCGTGGAAGGCGACACGGTGATCCTGGCCTCGTCGCTCATCCCCGGCAACGAGAACGCGGTCTACCGGGTGATCAACGGCCTGACCCGCTGGGGCGCCAAGGTCGTCCACAAGGGCAACGCCAGGGTGCACGTCTCCGGCCACGCCTCGGCCGGCGAGCTGCTGTACTTCTACAACATCTGCAAGCCGCGCAACCTCATGCCCGTCCACGGCGAGTGGCGCCACCTGCGCGCGAACGCCGAGCTGGGCGCCCTGACCGGCGTGCCCAAGAACCGCTGCGTCATCGCGGAGGACGGCGTCGTGGTCGACCTGGTCGACGGCGTCGCGAGGATCACCGGCAAGGTCCAGGCCGGGTACGTGTACGTCGACGGCCTGTCGGTCGGCGACGTGACGGAGACCTCCCTGAAGGACCGCCGCATCCTCGGCGAAGAGGGCATCATCTCCGTCTTCGTGGTCGTCGACAGCACGACAGGCAAGATCGTGGGCGGCCCGTACGTGCAGGCCCGGGGATCCGGCATCGAGGACGGCGCCTTCGCCTCGGTCATCCCGAAGATGGAGGAGGCCCTGTCGAAGTCCGCCTCCGAGGGCGTGGCGGACATCCACCAGCTCCAGCAGCTCGTGCGCCGCTCGGTCGGCAAGTGGGTCTCCGACAACTACCGCCGCCGGCCCATGATCCTGCCGGTGGTCGTGGAGGTCTGACCGGTTTCTCCGGTCCTCGCCCGAACCGTCCCAGGGCCCAACCCCCAGCGGGGCTCCCCGATTTGCATCGAGGAGCCCCGCTGAAGTACGTTTACGGCCTCGCCCAACCGGGAACCCGCCACACCTCGCGTGCGGCGCGGAGCACCCCGGAGGGGGCGGGGAATCCGACTCGAAAGATTCTGATAAAGTCGGAACCACCGAAGGGAAGCGCCCGGAG
>NZ_JAVSCF010000224.1:0-10629 GCF_031932565.1 Streptomyces sp. B1866 | reverse complement strand
GTCCGGCGGCGCCCCGCCGTCCGGCCGCGCCGCCGCGGCCCGGCCCGGGCCCGCCGGGCCGAGCCGCAAGGCCGCGCCGCCGTCCGGCTCTGCGATCAACGTCACATCGGCGTCCAGCGCGGCCACGTCGCCGCGCCCGTCGTCCAGCGCGAACAGGAAGCGGCCCGACAGGCCCGCCAGTTCGGCCGGAGCGCCCGGACCGGCCGTGCCGCCGCCGCACACCAGCGCGTCCAACTCCCGGGCCCAGGCCCGCACATCGGCGTACCCCGCGCCGTCCAGCCCGCACAGCGGCGAGGCGACGACGTTGCGCACCCGGTCGTGCCGGTCCGAGGGCAGCAGCCCGGCCGCCCGCAGCCGGTCGGCGAACTCGCCGCCGCAGCCGGAGCCCAGGCCCCGCACCTGGAGATTGCCGCGCGACGTCAGGTCCAGCAGCCCGTCCCCCAGATCCTCCGCGACCGCCGCCAGCACCAGGGCCTGACGGGCCGTCAACTCGCCTGCGGGCACCCGTACGCGGGCCAGGAAGCCGTCGTCGGCGGGGTGCAGGCGCAGGGCGCCGGGGCAGGCGTCGGCGCGCCCGCGGCCCGCCGCGCCGGAGAGGGACGAGGCCTCCACTGGGGCTCGTGGGATGGGTGTTTCATCCCAGGGTGAGGCGGTTGTCGGGGGAGGGGGCATGGCGGCGAGCATACCGACGATCCGTCCGGACTGACCGTCCCGTTCCAGGTCAGCACCGCCTACTATGCTCACCGAGCGGCGGGCCGGCCGGCCCGCCGCATGCCATGGACGGCGTCAGGGGAGGAAGCCGGTGTGAATCCGGCGCGGTCCCGCCACTGTCAGCCCGGCAGCCGCCGGGCGAGCCAGGAACTCCCGCCGTCCTCGACCGCCCGGGGCGCGGACCCCGAGGAAGGCCCGCTGTGATCCTGCTGCTGTCGACGTCCGACACCGACCTGCTCAGCGCCCGCGCGGCGGGCGGCCCGGTGCCCTACCGCCTGGCCAACCCCGCCCGGCTCGCTCTCGACGACCTGCCCGCGCTCCTCGACGGCACCGACCTCGTCGTCGTACGCCTGCTCGGCGGCCTGCGGGCCTGGCCGGAAGGGCTCGACGCGCTGCTGGCCGGAAACCGGCCCGTGGTGGTGCTCAGCGGCGAACAGGCGCCGGACGCCCAGCTGATGGAGGCGTCCACGGTGCCCGTGGGGCTGGCCGCCGAGGCGCACGCCTACCTCGCGCACGGCGGGCCCGCCAACCTCGCGCAGCTCGCCCGCTTCCTGTCCGACACCGTCCTGCTGACCGGCCACGGCTTCGAGCCGCCCGCGCCCGCCCCCGCCTGGGGCCCGCTGGAGCGGACCGCGCGCGAGGACGCCGCGGGACCGGTCGTCGCCGTGCTCTACTACCGCGCGCACCACATGAGCGGCAACACCGCCTTCGTCGAGGAGCTGTGCCGCGCCGTGGAGGACGCGGGCGGCCGCGCGCTGCCGCTGTTCACCGCCTCGCTGCGGGCCCCCGAGCCCGGGCTGCTGGACGCGCTGCGCCTCGCCGACGCGATCGTCACCACGGTGCTCGCGGCCGGCGGCACCCGGCCCGCCGACGCCTCGGCCGGCGGCGACGAGGAGGCGTGGGACGCGGGCGCGCTCGCCGCGCTGGACGTCCCCGTCCTCCAGGCGCTGTGCCTGACCGGTCCGCGCGCGGCGTGGCAGGAGAACGACGAGGGCGTCTCGCCGCTGGACGCGGCCACCCAGGTGGCCGTGCCGGAGTTCGACGGGCGGCTGATCACCGTGCCGTTCTCCTTCAAGGAGGTGGACGCCGACGGCCTGCCGGTGTACGTGGCCGACCCCGAGCGGGCCGCCCGCGTGGCCGGTATCGCCGTACGGCACGGCAGGCTGCGGCACATCCCGCCCGCCGCCAAGCGCCTGGCGATGGTGCTGTCGGCGTACCCGACCAAGCACGCCCGCATCGGCAACGCCGTGGGCCTGGACACGCCCGCCAGCGCCGTCGCCCTGCTGCGCCGCCTGCGGGTCGAGGGCTACGACCTCGGCCCCGGGGACGGGCCCGGCGCGCTGCCCGGCCTCGCGTCCGGCGACGGCGACGAGCTGATCCGCGCGCTCATCGACGCCGGCGGCCACGACCAGGACTGGCTCACCGAGGAGCAGCTGGCCGCGGCCCCGGTGCGGGTCCCGGCCGCCGACTACCGGCGCTGGTACGCCCGGCTGCCGAAGGAGCTGCGCGACGCGGTCGAGGAGCACTGGGGCCCGCCGCCCGGCGAGCTGTTCGTGGACGAAAGCCGCGACCCCGAGGGCGAGATCGTGCTGGCCGCCCTGCGCTTCGGGAACCTGCTGGTGCTCATCCAGCCGCCGCGCGGGTTCGGCGAGAACCCCATCGCCATCTACCACGACCCCGACCTGCCGCCCTCCCACCACTACCTGGCCGCCTACCGCTGGATCGCCTCGCCGCAGGCCGACGGCGGCTTCGGCGCGGACGCCATGGTGCACCTGGGCAAGCACGGCAACCTGGAGTGGCTGCCGGGCAAGAACGCGGGCCTGTCCGCCGCCTGCTCGCCCGACGCCGCGCTCGGCGACCTGCCGCTGGTCTACCCGTTCCTGGTCAACGACCCCGGCGAGGGCACCCAGGCCAAGCGCCGCGCGCACGCCGTCCTGGTGGACCACCTGGTGCCGCCGATGGCCCGCGCCGACTCCTACGGCGACATCGCGCGCCTGGAGCAGTTGCTGGACGAGCACGCCAACATCGCCGCCATGGACCCGGCCAAGCTGCCCGCCGTCCGCGCCCAGATCTGGACGCTCATCCAGGCCGCGAGGCTCGACCACGACCTGGGCCTTGAGGACCGGCCGCACGACGCCGAGTTCGACGACTTCCTGCTGCACGTCGACGGCTGGCTGTGCGAGGTCAAGGACGCCCAGATCCGCGACGGCCTGCACGTCCTGGGCCAGGCCCCGGCCGGCCCGGAGCGGGTCAACCTGGTGCTGGCCATCCTGCGCGCCCGGCAGATCTGGGGCGGCTCGGCCGCGCTGCCCGGCCTGCGCGAGGCGCTGGGCCTGGACGAGTCGGCCGCCGACCGGGCCGGCGCGGACGACGCCGAGGAGCGGGCCCGCGCCCTGGTGCAGGCCATGGAGGACGCCGACTGGGCCCCGCAGGCCGTGGAGCGGGTCTGCCGGGGCCTGCCCCTGGAGCGCGGCGCGCAGGTCGCCGCCGTACTGGACTTCGCCGCCCGGCAGGTCGTGCCCCGGCTGGCCGCCACCACGGACGAGATCGCGCACACCGTGCACGCCCTGGCGGGCGGCTTCGTGCCCGCGGGACCGTCCGGCTCGCCGCTGCGCGGCCTGGTCAACGTGCTGCCCACCGGCCGCAACTTCTACTCCGTCGACCCCAAGGCCGTGCCCAGCCGGCTGGCCTGGGAGACCGGCCAGGCCCTCGCCGACTCGCTGCTGGAGCGCTACCGCGCCGACCACGGCCGGTGGCCGGAGTCGGTCGGCCTGTCCCTGTGGGGGACGAGCGCGATGCGCACCGCGGGCGACGACGTGGCCGAGGCGCTGGCCCTGCTGGGCGTGCGCCCGGTGTGGGACGACGCCTCGCGGCGGGTCACGGGCGTGGAGCCGGTGCCCCTGGACCAGCTCGGCCGCCCCCGCGTGGACGTGACGCTGCGCGTCAGCGGCTTCTTCCGGGACGCCTTCCCGCACGTCGTCGCGCTGCTGGACGACGCCGTGCGGCTGGTCGCCGGGCTGGACGAGGCCGACGCCGACAACCACGTGCGCGCCCACACCCGGGCCGACCTGGCGGAGCACGGCGACGAGCGGCGCGCCACCGTCCGTATCTTCGGCTCCCGCCCCGGCACGTACGGCGCGGGCCTGCTCCAGCTCATCGACAGCCGCGACTGGCGCACCGACGCCGACCTCGCCGAGGTCTACACGGTGTGGGGCGGGTACGCCTACGGGCGCGGGCTGGACGGACGGCCGGCCCGGTCGGAGATGGAGAGCGCCTACCGCCGCATCGCGGTCGCGGCCAAGAACACCGACACCCGCGAGCACGACATCGCCGACTCCGACGACTACTACCAGTACCACGGCGGCATGGTCGCCGCCGTGCGCGCGCTGAAGGGCACCGCCCCGGCCGCGTACATCGGCGACAGCACCCGCCCCGAGACGGTCCGCACCCGCACGCTGCACGAGGAGACCTCCCGGGTCTTCCGCGCCCGGGTGGTCAACCCCCGCTGGATCGAGGCCATGCGCCGGCACGGCTACAAGGGCGCCTTCGAACTCGCCGCGACGGTCGACTACCTCTTCGGCTACGACGCCACCACCGGCGTGGTAGCCGACTGGATGTACGACACATTGGCGCGTACCTACCTGCTCGACCCGGAGAACCGGGCGTTTCTCCAGGAGGCCAATCCGTGGGCGCTGCACGGCATGGCCGAGCGGCTGCTGGAGGCGGCGAGCCGCGGCATGTGGGCCGAGCCGGACGCCGAGGTGCTGGCGGCGGTGCGGGAGCTGTTCCTGGAGGCGGAGGGCGGCCTGGAGGGCGGCGCCGGCTGACCGCGCGCCGGGCGGAACAGGCCGCCGCGAGCCGGGCGCATTCCCCCGTCGGCGGTCATACGGAAATCCGCTCCTCTTCTTTTTGATAACCGTGTCCATTGCCGCCTTTGGAGAAGGCGGCGGGGCCCTGTTTCAATGAGCGAAGTCCCCGGTGACGATCCAAGGAGGACCGAATGGGCGCTCACGCGCACGGGCACGGGGCGGGCCACGGCGGGCACACGCACGGCGTGTCGGAGCACGCCGACCGGCGCTGGCTGACCACCGCCCTCGCGCTGATCACCGGCTTCATGGCGGTCGAGGTCGTCGTCGGCGTGCTCTCCGGGTCGGTGGCCCTGCTCTCCGACGCCGCGCACATGCTCTCCGACGCCGCCTCGATCGTCCTCGCGCTCGTCGCGATCCGGCTGTCGGCGCGGCCCGCGCGCGGCGGGTACACCTACGGCCTCAAGCGTTCGGAGATCCTGTCCGCCCAGGCCAACGGCCTGTCGCTGCTGCTGCTCGGCGCCTGGCTCGGCTACGAGTCGGTGCGGCGGCTGGTCGACCCGCCCGCGGTGTCCGGCCTGCCGGTGCTGGTCACCGCCCTGGCCGGAGTGGCGGTGAACGTGGCGGCAACCTGGTGCATGTCGCGGGCCGACCGCACGTCGCTCAACGTGGAAGGCGCCTTCCAGCACGTGCTGAACGACCTGTACGCCTTCGCCGCCACGGCCGTGGCCGGCGTGGTCATCCTCGTCACCGGCTTCGCACGGGCCGACGCCGTGGCCTCGCTGGTCGTGGTCGCCCTCATGCTGCGGGCGGGCGTGGGCCTGCTGCGCGCCTCGGGCCGCATCCTGCTGGAGGCCGCCCCCTCCGGCGTCGAGCCGGACGAGGTCGGCGGCCGGCTGGCGGCGCACCCGGAGGTCGCCGAGGTGCACGACCTGCACGTGTGGCAGATCACCTCCGGGGAGGTGTCGCTGTCCGCGCACGTGCTGGTCACCGAGGGCGGCGACTGCCACGCGGTGCGCGAGGACCTGGAGCGGCTGCTGGGCGAGGCCTACGGCATCACGCACACCACCCTCCAGGTGGACCACCTCCAGGCGCCGCGCGTCGAGCACTGCCTGACCGCGCACGGCCCGGTGCACCGGGCCGTACCCGGCGAGCACTGACGCCGGTCACATCCCCCACCCGGCCGTTCCCCGGGCGGTGCACACCGCGTCCGGCCGCCGCCGGCGCCGCCGCGCGAGCGCCGCACCCCGCACGTCCGGACGGCTGTATTCCGGTCGGCCGCCGGCCGCGCCGCCGAGCCGGGACGCTGGGAACCCGGTATCAACGGGAAACCGGGGGACGAAGGAGGCGACCATGGCACGCGAGCTCACGCACTCCGGCCCAGTGCTCCAGCGACTTGCCGCGCTGGCGTTCGGCGGCGCCCTGACGGCGTTCGCGGTGGCAGCACTCGACCTCAGCGTCTTCGAGGCGATGGACGACGAGCCCAGCGACGTCGCGGACCTCGCGCGGCGGCTGGAGGTGGACCGCGCCGCCCTGAACCGGCTGCTGCGGGTCCTGGCCACCCACGGCATTGTCGAGCAGGTGACGCCCCAGCGCTACCGCCACACCGACCTGTCCCGGCTGCTGGACCCGACGGCCGCCGGGTCCGCCGCCGACATGCTGCGCATGGGGCTCGCCCAGCAGGGCGTCGAGAAGCTGGCGGCGGACGCGGTGCGCACCGGCCGGAGCATGTTCGCGCAGATGCACGGCAAGAACTTCTTCGCCCACCTGGCGGAGGACCAGGGCGCCGCCGACGTCTTCAACCGCACCATGACGGGCAACATGGAGCGCGACAGCAGGCGCCTGGTGGACCTCCTGGACCTGTCGGGCGACGAGACGGTCGCGGACATCGGCGGCGGCCGGGGCCAACTGCTGCGGGCCCTGTTGCGGCGGTGGCCCGGGCTCGACGGCATCCTGTTCGACCTGCGGCCGGTGGTCGACACCGCCGACCCCGAGCTGCGCGCGGGCGGGCGGCTGGCCGGCCGGTGCGCGCTCGTGGCGGGCGACTGCCAGGAGTCGGTGCCCGTCGTGGCGGACGTGTACCTGCTGAAGAACGTGCTGCACATGTGGGACGACGACACCGGGGTGCGGGTCCTGCGGAACATCGCGGCCGTGGCGCCCGAGGGAGCCCGGGTGATCCTGGTCGAACAACTCCTGTACAGCGGCGGACCGTACGAGGCCACGGGAACCCTCCTCGACATGATCATGCTGTCGTTCCTCGGCGGCAAGGAGCGCACCGAGCCGGAGTTCGCCGAACTGTTCACGGCGGCCGGACTGTCCTTCCGGGGCGCGACGCAGATCGACGACGGCCTGATCGCCCTGATCGAGGGGCGGGCGTCGGAAACCCGGCGGTGACCAGCCGGGGACGGGTCCACGACGCGCCGGGGTGATATCGCGCGGGACGCGCCGTGAACACGCCGGCGGATACGGCGGTGCATACGGGCGGCGGATACGGGCGGGCATACGCCGCGCGACCCGTCAGATGATGCGTTAATCTACTTGACGGGCGGGTGGGGTGGGCCTTTCCCGGGTGTTTCCACGCCGGTTCCCGGCGCCGCACCGCGCCGATCGACGGCCTGTTATGCCGGTCAAGCCGGAATATACCGCGAGACAATTCGGTGCGGCCGGGCCGCCGGTATGCTCGGCCTCGTCCCCAATCGCGGAGCGAAGTCCCTGGAATCGCGGAGCGAAGATCGAGGACACTTTCCAACGCCACCGGTGAACGGGGGAGCTCCCGTTATGAGGTTCCAGGTTCTCGGAAACTTCGAAGTCCTGGCCGGCACCCGGGTGCGGACGCCGAGCGCCCCCAAGCTGCGCCGGGCCCTCGCCCTGCTGATCCTCCGGCAGGGCGAGGTCGTCCCCACCAAGGTGCTGATCGACGAGCTGTGGGGAAGCCGCCCGCCGGAGAAGGCCGTCCGTGCGGTCCACACCTACATTTACGAACTGCGCCGCGCGCTGGTCCCCGCGGCCGGCGAGAGCGGCGAGTGCATTCTCCAGACGCGGCCCAGCGGCTATATGGCCCGCGTTCCCGGCAGCGCCATCGACGTGACCGCCTTCCGCGCCCTCGTCAAGGAAGGCCGGTCCGCGCTCGACGCCGCCGATCCGGCCACCGCGCGCGAGCTGCTGGGCCGCGGCCTGAGCCTGTGGCAGGGCAGCGCGCTGGCCAACCTGGAGCGCGGCGAACTCCTGGAGGCGCACGCCACCGAACTGGAGGAGAGCCGGCTGCGCGCGCTGGAACTGCGCATCGAGGCCGACTTCCAGCTCCACCGGCACCAGGAGCTGGCCGGCGAGCTGAAGGCGCTGACCGCCGCCAGCCCGCTGCACGAGGGCCTGCACGCCAAGCTGATGCTGGCGCTGTACCGCTCCGGGCGGCGCAGCGAGGCGCTGAAGGTCTTCCAGGACCTGCGCCGCCACCTGGTGGCCGAGCTGGGCCTGGAGCCCGGCCCGGAACTCCAGCGGCTCCAGCGCGCCATGCTCGCCGCCGCGCCCGCCCTCGACCCGCCGCCCGCCGCCCCCGCCCTGCCCCCGCGCCGCGCCCCCGCGCCGCCCGCCCAGCTGCCGCGGGACACCGCGGACTTCACCGGGCGGCAGGCCCTCCTCGCCGAGCTGGACGGACTGCTGGCCGCGGGCGGCGGCACCGGGCTGCCCGTGGTGTCCCTCGTCGGCATGCCCGGAGTCGGCAAGACGGCCACCGCCGTCCACCTCGCCCACGCCGTGCGCGCCCGCTACCCCGACGGCCAGCTGTACGTCCCGCTCGGCGGCTCCGACCCGGTGTCCCGCACCCCGCGCGACGCGCTGGAGCAGATCCTCAGAGGCGTCGGCGTGCCCGCCGACGACGTGCCGGGCACGCTCAGCGGGCGCACCGCGCTGTTCCGCACCTTCAGCTGCGACCGCCGGCTGCTGCTGGTCCTGGACGACGCGGCCGGCGCCGAGCAGGTCGAGCCGCTGCTGCCCGGCGGCGCCGGCTGCGCGGTGCTGATCACCAGCCGCTCCCTGCTGTACGGGCTGCGCGGCACCCGCACCGTGCCGCTGAGCCGGCTGTCGGTCCGCGAGGGCGTCGACCTGCTCGCCCGCATGGCGGGCCGCGAGCGCACCGACGCCGAGCCGGAGGCGTCCGCCGAGGCCGTACGGCTCACGGACGGGCTGCCGCTGGCACTGGTGTTCCTCGGGGAGCGGCTGGCGGCGATGGGCCCGGTCAGCGTCTCCTCCGTCGTCGCCAGAATCCGCGCCGCCCGGGGACGCCACCGGCTGTCGGAGCTGGCTGCCCTGGGCCTGGACCTGTACGGCCGGCTGGAGGCGTGCCTGCGCCGGCTGGACGAGGACACCCAGGCGGCCTTCCTGCGGCTCGCGCTGCTGCCCCGCTCCCTGTTCACCGCCGCGCAGGCCGCCCGCTCCCTGGGCACCGACCTCACCACCGCCGACATGGCGCTGATGCGGCTGACCGACGCGTCGCTGGTGGAGGCCGTCGAGGTCGCCGACGTGACCGGCGCCGGCGGCGGCGCCCCCGGGATCACCGGCGTCGCCGAAGGCCGGACGGGAGGCCAGCGGCACTACCGGTTCGGGGAGCTGGTCCGGGAGTTCGCCCGGGAGCGCATGGCCGACGCCGCGGTCGCCGCCGACGGCAGCCGCCACCGCATCAGTTCGTGACCGTTCCCTGGCCCGCGCTCGGCAGGCCGAGCGGCCCGTCCGGGAGCCCGATCCGCGTGAACGGGGCCGCCATGACCTTCCGTACGCCACCGCGGCAGCAGCGGCACGCCGCCCCCGGCCCGCCGCGCCGCCGCGGCCGGGAACGGCAGTGGGACCTGCTGAACGGCCTGCTCGCCGCCGCCTCGGGCCCGCCGCGCCGCGGCGGGGTGGCGCTGGTGGAGGGCCCGCCCGGCGCGGGCCGCAGCCGCCTGCTGGCCGACCTGGTGGACGCGGCCGCCCGGGCCGGGTTCTCCGTGGCGCACGCGGCGGCGGACGAGATCCACCAGGCCGTGCCCTGGTCGTCGCTGACCGACGCGCTCGGACACCACTGGCGCCCGCCGCCCGGCCCCGGCCCGCCGCCGCCCCGCGCGGCGCCCGCCCGCGCCGCGCGGGAGGGCCCGCAGGACCTGCCGGGCGAGTGCGCGACGCCTCCGGTGTGGCTGACCGACCAACTCGCCCACCGCCTGGAGGAGCGGCTGCGGCGCGGCCCGGTCGTGGTCGTCCTGGACGACCTGCAGTGGGCCGACCCGGCCACCCTGGCCGCGCTGCGCGCCCTGACCGCCCGGTTCGCCTGCCGGCCCCTGGTGTGGGTGTTCGCCCGGCGCGACCGGGAGGGCGGCCCGGCCGTCCACCGCCTGTTCGCCACGCTGCGCGAGGCCCGCGGCGCCGTGCCGGTGCGGCTCGGGCCGCTCGGCGAGCGCGCGGTGGCCGACCTGGCCGCCGACCGGCTGCACGCCGAGGCCGCCCCGGAACTGCTCGCCTGCCTCGCGGGCGCGGACGGCAACCCGGCCGCCGTACTGGCGCTCCTGGACGGGCTCGTGGAGGNGACCGGCTGCACGCCGAGGCCGCCCCGGAACTGCTCGCCTGCCTCGCGGGCGCGGACGGCAACCCGGCCGCCGTACTGGCGCTCCTGGACGGGCTCGTGGAGGAGGGACTGGTGCGTACCGCCGACGGGCAGGCCCGGCCGGCCGGGCCCGCCGCCGGCCACCCGCCGCGCCGCTTCAGCGAACTGGTGCGGCGGCGGCTGGCCGCCCACCCTCCGGCGACCCGGCTGCTGTTCGACGTGGCCGCCGTCCTGGGCAGGACCGCCGCCCCCGACGACGTGGCCCGCATGCTGGCCCAGCCGGTCGCCGTCGTCCTGCCCGCGCTGCGGGCGGCGCTGGACTCCGGGCTGCTGGTCTGCGAGGGCGACGCCGTCGCCTTCCGCCACGAACTGGTCCGGCAGGCGCTCCTGGCGACCATTCCCGCCCCGCTGCGCGGCGCCCTGCACCGCCAGGCCGCCGAGATGGTCCTCGACCGCGGCGGCGGCGCGCCGGCCGCGGCCGCGCACCTGGTCCACGGCGCCCGCCGGGGCGACCCGCGGGCGGTGCGCGTGCTGGGCGAGGCG
>NZ_JAVSCF010000223.1:0-10663 GCF_031932565.1 Streptomyces sp. B1866 | reverse complement strand
GGCCGTGCCGGCGGGGCCGGCCTCCGGCTCGCCGGGCCCGCCCCGCGGCTGCCGGCCGTCCGCGGGCCCGTCGGGCGTGTCGGGCCGCGCGGCCCGCTGCTCCGGGGTCTCCAGGCCGAAGACGAGCGCGGTCACGAACCGCTCGCCGCCCCCGTCGACCGCCTGCCCGGCGTTGTAGCGGGCGAGCCCCTGCTCCATGGCCTTCACGCCGCCGACCAGGCTGCGCCGGTGGTAGGCCGCCTCCCGGAAGGCGGTCAGGACGGCCGCCCCGGCGCCGAGCGTGCGCGTCCCCTTGCCCTGCACGTCGCCGATGAGCACCCGGGTCCCGTACGGCGTGCCCACCACCTCGTAGATGTCGCCGCCGATCAGCGCCTCCCGCTGGGCGGCGACGTAGAAGCCGTCGACGACCAGGTCGTCGCTGTGCAGCGGCAGCGGGCGCAGCAGGGCGTGCTGCGCCGCCTCCGCGGTGGCGCGCACCCGGTCCAGCAGGTCGTCCCGGTCGCGCAGCAGCCGCGCGACGACAATGCTGGTGATCACCATCAGGCCGTTGCCGAACACCGCGGCGACCCGGTTGACCAGGAGGAAGTCGCCGGGCAGCGCGCCGTGGGCGACGGCCATGAAGGTGAAGTCGAGCGCGCCGAGCACGACGGTCTGGCGGTAGGTGCACAGGACGGCACCGGCCATCGGGGCGACGGCGGAGTACACGTCCAGGCGGAAGGCGCGCGGGGTGGCGACGTCCAGGGTGACGGCCGCCGCGAGGTAGACGAGCAGCAGCACGAAGCTGCCGCCCGTCCAGGCGCGCGTGCGCTCCCTCCACGGCACCCGGGAACCTCCGCGTTCCGTATCGGGACAGGGCCGCTCTCAGCGTCGCACGGCGCCTGACCGGCGGCCACCGGAAGGCCGCCGGGCAGGCGCGGTACGGGCGCGCGGTCAGCCGATCGCGCGGATCAGCTCGCCGTCCGGGGTGTCGCCGCTGAGCTCCCAGAAGAACGTGCCGCCCAGGCCCTGCCGCCGGGCGTAGGCGGTCTTCCCGGCGACGGTGGCGGGCGTGTCGTAGCTCCACCACTGGCTGCCGCAGTGGGCGTACGCCGTGCCGCCCGCCGTGCCGCCCGCCGTGCCGCCCGCCGGGCACCTGGCCTTGAGCACCTTGTAGTCCTCGATGCCCGCCTCGTACGTGCCCGGGGCCGGGCCGGTGGCCGCGCCGCCCGGCTCCGCGCGGGTCACGCCGGTCCAGCCGCGCCCGTAGAAGCCGAGGCCCAGCAGCAGCTTCTCCGGCGGGATGCCCAGGCCGGTGAGCTTGCCGACCGCGGCGTCGGTGGTGAACTCCTGGCGCGGGATGCCGGGGTAGGACACGAGCGGGGAGTGCGGGGCGGTGGGGCCCTTGGCGTCCCAGGCGCCGAAGAAGTCGTAGGTCATCGGGTTGTACCAGTCGACGTACCGGGCCGCGCCCGCGTAGTCGGCGGCGTCGATCTTGCCGCCCGGGGAGGCGTCCGCGGTGATGGCCGCGGTCACCAGGCTCCGCTCGCCGAACCGGGCGCGCAGCGCGGCCATCAGCGCCGGGAAGGCGGCGCGGCCGCTGGCGTCGCAGGTGTTGCCGCAGGCGTTCGGGTACTCCCAGTCGATGTCGATGCCGTCGAAGACGTCCGCCCAGCGCGGGTCCTCCACCAGCGCGTGGCAGGACGCGGCGAAGGCGGCCGGGTCGCGGGCGGCCTCGGCGAAGCCGGCCGACCAGGTCCAGCCGCCGAAGGACCACAGGACCTTCAGGCCCGGGTGCAGCCGCTTGAGCTTGCGCAGCTGGTGGAAGCTGCCGCGCAGCGCCCCGGCGTCCCAGGTGTCGGCCACGCCGTCGACGCTGCCCGCCGCGTCGTACGCCCTGTCGTAGTCGGCGTAGGCGTCGCCGACGGCGCACCGGCCGCCGGTGACGTTGCCGAAGGCGTAGTTGATGTGCGTGAGGCGGGCGGCCGAGCCGGAGGTCTCGATGTTCTTCACGTGGTAGCCGCGCTGGTAGACGCCCCACTCGGCGAAGTAGCCGACGACCCTGCCGCCCGCGGCGGCCCGCTGCGGGGGCCGGGCGCCGTCCGCCGCGGCGGGGGAGGCGGCGAGCAGGGCGGCGGTCAGGACGGCGGCGCACACGGCGGCGAGCGCGGTGAGCGGGGCGCGTGGTCTGTGCATGGCGGTCTCCTCGGGGAGGTGGGGGGCGGGTCCCGTGGGGGGAGCCGGTCGCGCCGCGGGTGTCGCGTCCACGGTGGCGACGTCCACGACCGACGGTAAGAGGACTAGACCAATGCGTCAATGGCCTGGACCAATTTCCCGGGGTCCCGGCACCGCGGCGGCGGGCCGGGCCGGGCGCGGCGCGGCAGAGGCGGGAAAGCCCCGCGCCGCCGGTGACGCGGGCCCGCCGAGCGGGCATACTCCAACCGCCGCGACCGCAGGTCACCCCCGCCGCGACCCGGTGGGACCGCCGCGCGCGGCACGACCCGCGGGGCCGCCTCCACCGAAGGGCGGCGCCCGCCGACCGTCCCGACAGGGAAGGAGAGCGGCCCATGACCGACGGCCCGACGCCGGTGGAACGCCGGCTGCCCACCCAGGAGGCCCGCGACCTGCTCGCCCTGGTCCGCGAGCTGGCCGCCCGGGAGATCAGGCCGCGCGCCGCCGAAGAGGAGGCGGCCGGCCGCTTCCCGCGCGAGCTGTTCGCCCTGCTGTCCCGCTCCGGGCTGCTGGGCCTGCCGTACGGGGAGGAGTTCGGCGGCGGCGAGCAGCCGTACGAGGTCTACCTCCAGGCCGTGGAGGAGCTGGCCGCGGCCCGGCTCACCGTCGGCGTCGGCGTCAGCGTCCACTCCCTCGCCTGCCACGCCCTGGCCGCCTACGGGGACAAGGAGCAGTGCGCCGAGCACCTGCCCGCCATGCTGGGCGGCGGCCTGCTGGGCGCCTACTGCCTGTCGGAGCCCTCCGCCGGCTCCGACGCCGCGGCGATGACCACCCGCGCCACCCGCGACGGCGGCACCTGGACCCTGCACGGCACCAAGGCGTGGACCACCCACGGCGGCGTCGCCGACTTCTACACCGTCCTGGCCCGTACCGGCCCGCACCGCACCCGCGGCGTCACCGCCTTCCTGGTGCCCGGCGACGCCCCGGGCCTGTCCGCGGCCGCCCCCGAGCGCAAGATGGGCCTGACCGGCTCGCCCACCGCCCAGGTGCGCTTCGACGGCGTCACCGTGCCCGACGCCCGCCGCGTCGGCGAGGAGGGCCAGGGCTTCGCCATCGCGCTGTCCGCCCTGGACGCGGGCCGGCTGGGCATCGCGGCCTGCGCGGTCGGCCTCGCGCAGGCCGCGCTCGACGAGGCGGCGGCGTACGTGACGCAGCGCCGCCAGTTCGGCCGCCCGGTCGCCGACTTCCAGGGCCTGCGGTTCCTGCTCGCCGACATGGCCACCCAGATCGAGGCCGGCCGCGCGCTGTACCTGGCGGCCGCGCGGCGGCGGGACGCGGGCGAGCCGTTCGGCAGCCAGGCGGCGATGGCCAAGCTGTTCTGCACCGACGCCGCCATGCGGGTGACCACCGACGCCGTCCAGCTGCTGGGCGGATACGGCTACACGGCCGACTTCCCCGTCGAGCGCTACCTGCGCGAGGCCAAGGTGCTGCAGATCGTGGAGGGCACCAACCAGATCCAGCGCGTGGTCGTCGCCCGCCACCTCCTCGGCCCCGAGAGCCGCTGACCGCCAGGGCGCCCCGGCGGCCCCGGGCACGCCGGGGCCGCCGGGGTCACCGCGCGGCGTGGACGCGGAAGCCCCGCCCCGTCTTCCGCCCCAGATGCCCGGCTGCGACCAGGTGCTCCAGCGAGGGCGCGGGGGCCAGCGACGGCTCCCGGAAGGTGTCGTGCAGGGTGCGCTGGATCTGGAGCGACACGTCCAGGCCCACCACGTCCAGCAGGGCCAGCGGCCCCATCGGGTAGCCCAGGCCGCGGACCATCACCGCGTCCACGTCGTCCGCCGCGACCGACTGCCCCCCGACCAGGCCCACGGCCCGGTTCAGGTAGGGGAACAGCAGGGCGTTGACGATGAAGCCCGCCCGGTCGAAGCAGCCCACCGGGCTCTTGCCCAGCGCCCGCGCCGCGGCGTACGCCGTGCCCACCGCGTCGTCGGACGTCAGGGCCGTACGCACCACCTCCACCAGCCGCATCACCGGCGCCGGGTTGAAGAAGTGCAGGCCCACCACGTCGCCCGGCCGGCCCGAGGCCGTCGCGCACTCCACGACCGGCAGGCTGGAGGTCGACGTGGCCAGCACCGCGCCCGGCCGGCACACCGCGCCCAGCCGCGCGAACAGCTCCCGCTTGACGCCCAGGTCCTCCGCGACCGCCTCGATCACCAGGTCGCTGCCGCCCAGCGCCTCCGGCTGCGCCGCGCCGGTCAGCCGGGCCAGGGCGGCCTCCCTGTCCTCCGCCGTCAGCCTGCCGCGCTTCACCCCCCGGGACAGCGACCGCTCGACCGCGCCCAGCGCCTCCTTCGCCCGCGCCTCGGTACGGGCCACCAGCACCGTCGTCAGCCCGGCCCGCGCGCACACCTCGGCGATGCCCGCGCCCATCGTGCCCGAGCCGACCACGCCGACGGCGCCGACCGGGCGCCGCGGAAGGCCCGCGCCGGGCTGCCCGGCGGCACCGGCCGCGGGCCCGGCGTCCCGGCGGCCGTCCTGGTAGTCGTAGAAGCCGCGGCCGGACTTGCGGCCCAGCAGCCCGGCCGCCACGTAGTGGGACAGCAGCGGCGCCGGGGCGTAGTCCCGCTCGCCGGTCCGCTCGTACAGCGCCTGGAGCGTGTCGCGCGCCACGTCCAGACCGATGGCGTCGAGGTGCGCCAGCGGCCCGGACGGCAGCCCGCAGCCCAGCCGCATGGCGGTGTCGATGTCGTCGCGGGACGCGTAGCCCTGTTCGTACATCGTCACCGCGCTGTTGAGGTACGCCAGGGTCAGCGCGCCGCCGACGAACCCCGGCCGGTCGTGCACGGCCACCGGGGCCAGGCCCAGGCCGCCGGCCAGCGCCAGCACGGCCTCGCGCACCGGCGCGTCGGTCAGCGGCGTGCCCGCCACCTCGACCGCGCCCGCCGGTCCGGACGGGAACAGGTGCAGGCCCACGGTGCGCGTCGGCGCGCCGATCAGCGACGCCAGGCGGGCCACCGCGTACCCGGTCGTGGTGGTCGCGAACACCGTGTCCGCGCCGCACGCCGCGACCGCCGCGCCGAGCACCTCGGCCTTGGCCGCCGCCCGCTCCGGCACCGCCTCGATGACCAGGTCCGCGTCCGCCGCGTCCGCCGGCCGCGTCGTCCACCGCACGGCGCCGCCGTCCGCCGGGCCGCGGTCCCCGGCGCCGTCCGGCCCGTCGCCGTCCGCGGTGCGGGAGCCCAGGCCCGCCACGCGGGCTCGGGCCCGCTCCAGCCGGTCCTCGTCCGCCTCCACGGCGGTCACCCGCAGCCCGTGGCGGGCCAGCAGGCCCACCCACAGGGAGCCGACCGCGCCGACCCCGATCACCGCGACGTGCGCGAAGCGCTCTGCCATGCCGAATGAGTCCTTTCCGAAGCGGCTCGGCGGGCGCTCGCTCGCGCGGGTCCCGGCCGGCGGCGGACCGCCCGGAAGGCCCCGGCGTCCGCCCGCCCGCGCGCCCGCGCCCGGGCGCGCCCGCCGCCGCCCGGACCCGGTCGCCGCTCAGGGCCGGTCGCGCTCAGGGGCGGCCGGAGCCGCCCGAACCGTCCCAGCGCACCAGCGCCGTGCCCACCGACATGCCGCCGCCGAAACCGGCCAGCAGCAGCAGGTCGCCGTCCTCGAACGCCCCCGCGCGGCGGCCGCTGTCCAGGGCCAGCGGGATCGACGCCGCGCTGGTGTTGGCGTGCTCGTCCACCGTCAGGTGCAGCCGCGCCCGGGGCAGCCCGAGCGCGGGGAAGGTGTCGCGCAGCATCACGCCGTTGGCCTGGTGCGGGATGAAGTGGTCGACGCCGGACGGGTCCACGCCGTGCGCGTCCAGCACCTCCCGCACGGCGCGCGGCAGTTCCTCGGCGACGAACTCGCTGACCGCCCGCCCCTTCATCTGGAAGAAGTGCCGGCCCGCCGCCACGGTCTTCTCCGAGGCCGGCGCGCGGCTGCCGCCCGCCTCCACGTAGATCAGGTCGTGCCGGTCGCCGTGGCTGGCCAGCCGCGAGCCGACCAGGCCCCGGTCCGGGCCCACCGGGCCGAGCACGACCGCGCCCGCGCCGTCGCCGAACAGCACGGCCGTGCGCCGGTCGGACGGGTCGATGATGCGCGAGTACACGTCGGCGCCGATGACGAGCGCGTACCCGGGCCCGACGGGGGAACCGGGCCCGGGCACGCGGCTGGGGGACAGCAGCCTGGCCGCCGCCTCCAGGGCGAACACGAAACCGCTGCACACGGAGTTGACGTCGAAGGCCGCCGCCCGGTGCGCGCCGATGCGGTGCTGCACCAGGCAGGCGGTGGCCGGCTGCGGGTGGTCGGGCGTGGAGGTGGCGACGACGATCCACGCCACCTCGTGCGCGCCGATCCCCGCGTCGCGCAGCGCGGCCTCGGCCGCCGCCACCGCGAGGTCCGAGGTGGCCTCGTCCTCGGCGGCGTACCGGCGGCTGCGGATACCGGTCTTGCGCACGATCCACTCGTCGGTCACGCCCGCCCGCTCCGCGACCAGGCTGTTGCTGACCGTCTCCGCCGGCAGATACGAGCCGGTCCCCAGCACACCGATACCCATGTCGGCCCCCCGCTCCAGCACCTGACGCACGGTCATTTCTTGTCGACTATGGACGCGTCGCCGCGCCCGTAGAAGGCCTGCATCTGATCGACCAGACCGTCCTCGTTGACCCGGATGACCATGACGATGTTCACCTTGATCATCTTGTTTTCGGGGTTTTCCGGCGGCTCGGGCGGAAGTAGCCCGGTCTGTGCCATCGCGGGCCCCGCCAGCGGCAGGTAATTGAACGTCGACACCATGGGCACCGCCGCCCACCGGCCGTCCCTGGAGGCGACGGGAGTGGCGGCGTCCTCGTAGGCGCCGGAGAAGATGGCGGCGGCGGCGCGCTGGCTCAGCGCCTCCAGTCCGTACTGCTTCCCGTTACCTACCGGATCCTCGAAGGAGCAGTCCTCTGCGTACAGTTTCAGAAGACCGTCGACATCACCTTCGTTGATCTTGTGACAGTGTTCGAGAATCAGTCGCTTCGCCGTCTCTTCGTCGGGCATGTGTTCTCCGGTGGCTTTTACGGTGCGGCGGGTGGGTGCGGGGGGCCGGGGTGTTCTCGCGCGGCTCAGGCAGGCTGCACGGTCACCGGCAGGGACTTCACGCCGAAGAAGTTCTGCTCGTAGAACTCCAGATTGGCGTCGCGGTTGAGCCGCACATCCGAGAAGCGGTCGAAGAGAAGGTTCAGGGCGACCTTCCCCTCCAGCCGGGCCAGCGGCGCTCCGATGCAGAAGTGAATTCCCTTGCCGAACGCCAGGTGCGCGTTGGGTGAACGGTGGATGTCAAACACGTCCGGGTTCGCGAACTGGCGCTCGTCCCGGTTCGCCGAGGCCAGCCACGGAATCACCACCGAACGCTCCGGGATCGTCACGCCGGAGATCTCCACATCCCGCGTCGTGTACCGCCCGGTGATGGTGAACGGCGGCCGGTAGCGCATGACCTCCTCGACCGCGGCCGGGATCAGCGACCGGTCCGCGCGCAGCTCCCGGGCCGCCTGCGGGTACTCGTCGAAGCACAGGATCGAACTGCTCAGCATCATCGTCGTGGTGATGTGCCCCGCGATCAGCAGCAGCCGCGCGAAGTTCACCGCCTCCGCGCTGGAGATCGGCTCACCCTCCAGCTCGCTGGCGACCATCTTGCTGAGCAGGTCGTCGCCCGGCTCGTCGCGCCGCTCCTCCAGCTGCCCTTCGAGGTAGTAGTCCATTTCCTCGATCGCCGTCCGCAGCCGGTCGTACGTCTCCGGGTCGTCCACCCCGGCGATCTTCGCGGCGATGATGCGGTCCGCCCAGTGCCGGAAGATCGGCCGGTCCTCCACCGGCACGCCCAGCAGCTCGGCGATCACGATCACCGGCAGCGGGTGCGTCAGCTGGTGCACCAGGTCCAGCTCGGTCGCGTCCCCGGCCTCCTCCAGCAGCTGCCGGCCGATCTCCAGAATGCGCGGCTCCAGCTCGGCCACCGTACGCGGCGTGAACACCCGGCTGACCTGGCGGCGCAGGTGGTGGTGTTCCGGCGGGTCGATCTGCGCCAGGTCCCCCTTGGCGACCTGCGCCGCCCGCGGCGAGATGGGCGTCGGATCGGACGAGAAGTCGGCGTACGAGGACAGTACGTGCTGAACGTCCGAATAACGGAAGACGTACCAGCTTCCGTTGCTTCCCTGAACGACCGGGCATTCCTCGCGCATCTGGCGCAGCCACTCGAACAGCGCCGCTCCGCCGTCGGCGGCCGAAGGGGGGGTCAGGGAAATGGTCTGCTCGGCCATGAAAGCTCCTAGCGGGCCACAAGGTGCTGTGGACACGGCGGGGGACGGTAGGAATCAGTGGGGGTGCCGATGGAGCGGTTGCTGACGCCAGGAAACCGTAGCGGCACGGCCTCTCGCCGGGCATCCCCAGAAGCCCTGTAGGGGGCGACCGGGGAGGCGTAGGGGTGCCCGGCGGGCCGACTAGGGGTGGAAGGGCGTAAAGACCCGGTGGACACGGGTGGGCCCGGCCTGTTGAGATCGAGAGAACATGACCCAGCCTGACATGAAGTTCGCCACTTCGGAACCCGCTTGCGGCAGGATACGTGCCGACGGCATGATGCCCGTGAAACGGCCCGCACGCGATGCCGGAAGCGAAATCGGGCGAAGCTCACTCAGGCCCGCAAGGCGCACGGTCGGTTCACGTTATAGTTCTGCTTTTCTCGAACTATTCGTAGATCTCTACGTCTGAACTCTACGTATTCTCGGGGAGCTCTGGAGATAGTGTTGGCGGACAAGAAGGCTCGCGAGATCCCGGCGCCTGCGACTCCTGGCGAGCCGGCCGGCCAGAACGACCCGATCGCCGTCGTCGGAGTGTCCTGCCGCCTCCCCGGGGCACCGGACCCGTCGGCCTTCTGGGACCTGCTGCGCGACAGCCGCGAGGCCGTCGGCGACCTCCCCGCGGGCCGCTGGGGCGGCGACGGCGGCACCGACGGCGAGACCGGCCCGACCGGCGCCGCCCGGCCGGTGCGCGGCGGCTTCCTGGACCTGGACGCGATCGAGCGGTTCGACGCCGGATTCTTCGGCATAGCCCCCCGCGAGGCCGCGCTGATGGACCCCCAGCAGCGCCTCATGCTGGAGCTGAGCTGGGAGGCCCTGGAGGACGCGCGCATCGTCCCCGACGACCTCGCCGAGGCCCGCTCCGGCGTCTTCCTCGGCGTCATCGCCGACGACTACGCGGCCCTGGCCGCCCAGCACGGCGTGCACGCGGCCGGTCCGCACTCCATGACCGGCCTGCACCGCAGCATCATCGCCAACCGCATCTCCTACGTCCTCGGCCTGCGCGGCCCCAGCCTCACCGTCGACGCCGGCCAGTCCTCCTCGCTGGTCTCCGTACACCTCGCCTGCGAGAGCCTGCGCACCGGCGAGTCCACCGTGGCGCTCGCCGGCGGCGTCAACCTCAACCTCATCCCCGAGACGACCGACCGCATCGCCCGGTTCGGCGCCCTGTCGCCCGACGGCCGCTGCTACACCTTCGACGCCCGCGCCAACGGCTACGTCCGCGGCGAGGGCGGCGCCGTCGTCGTCCTCAAGCGGCTCTCCCGCGCCCTCGCCGACGGCGACCCCGTCCGCTGCGTGCTGCTCGGCTCGGCCGTCAACAACGACGGCGGCGGCGACACCCTCACCGCCCCCCACCAGCTCGCCCAGGAGGAAGTGCTGCGCCTGGCCCACGAGCGGGCCGGCGTCGACCCCGCCGACGTGCAGTACGTCGAACTGCACGGCACCGGCACCAAGGTCGGCGACCCGATCGAGGCCGCCTCCCTCGGCGCCGTCATCGGCCACGCCCGCCAGGCCGACGCCCCGCTCGCGGTCGGCTCGGTGAAGACCAACGTGGGCCACCTGGAAGGCGCCGCGGGCATCACCGGACTGCTCAAGGTCGTCCTCAGCGTCCAGCACCGCGAACTGCCCGCCAGCCTCAACTACGCCACCCCCAACCCGGACATCCCGCTCGACGCGCTCAACCTGCGGGTCCAGGACGCCACCGGCACCTGGCCGCACCAGGACCGGCCCCTGCTGGCGGGCGTCTCCGNGTCCAGCACCGCGAACTGCCCGCCAGCCTCAACTACGCCACCCCCAACCCGGACATCCCGCTCGACGCGCTCAACCTGCGGGTCCAGGACGCCACCGGCACCTGGCCGCACCAGGACCGGCCCCTGCTGGCGGGCGTCTCCGCCTTCGGCATGGGCGGCACCAACTGCCACGTCGTCGTCTCGGAGTGGCAGGGCACCCAGGACGCGGCGTCGTCGCACCCCGAGCGCGACGACGCCGCCCCGGCCCCGCTGGCCGGCGCGCCCGTGTTGCCGTGGCCGGTCTCCGGCCGGGGCCGCGACGGGCTGCGCGCCCAGGCCGCGCGGCTCGCCGCGTACACCGAGGAGCGCGACGACCTCTCCCTCGCCGATGTGGGGTGGTCGTTGGCGTCGTCGCGTGCG
>NZ_JAVSCF010000222.1:0-10714 GCF_031932565.1 Streptomyces sp. B1866 | reverse complement strand
GACCCCTTGGAATTGATCATCTAGTCGGCGAGGAGGTCTTCACCCGCGTCGAGCACGCCTTCCTCGCCCGCCACCGCAACTCCACGGCGAGCACCCGCGACTTCATCGCGCTGGCCTCGGAGGTGTCGGGGCAGGACCTGACCGGCTTCCTCACCGAGTGGCTGTACGGCACGAAGACCCCGCGCATGCCGGGCCACCCGGACTGGACGGTCAACCCGGTGACCCCCGCGGCCCGCTACCGCCGCCCGGCGGGCGGCCACCGCCTCCACGACGAGGCGTGCGCGTCGCTGTAGGCGCCCCGGCCCCCGGTCCCGCCTGCGGCGGGACCGGGGGCCGAACCCGCAGCCCGACGCGCCTCAGCAGAGGGCGAACACTGCCACGTCGTAGCGCTCCAGAACCGGCACCGGCCGCGCGGGCGACTCCGCTTGGGCGTCAGCCGCCAGACGCCGAAGCCCCTCGTCGAACTGCACGTCGGACAGGTAGGTGAACTTCGACTGCGCCCGCGTGGTCATGCGAGCGTGGTACGCGCGAAGGCTGGCGGTCACCGGCTGAGCGAACGACGTCGTCTCCCGCACGGCGAAGCCCGCCGCGGTGAAGTCGGCGACCACGTCCTGCTCGGCGGGAAAACGCCGCTCGTCCACCGTCCGCAGACCTGGCCAGTAGTCGTAGACGAGAGCGTCCAGCCTCTCCCGGGCGCGCCGCAGGCGTGGACCGGGCGGCACGCGTGCAGGAGGCCGCCCGGGATAAACCGGATGACACCGGACCACGGGCTCCCTACCGTCGGGACCATGGAACCCCTCACCGAGCCGGCCGTCCGCGCCTCCTTCGTCAACTGCTCGAAGGGCGAGGCCCGCAGGATCAGCGTCCCCCGGGACCTGGCCGCCCGCCCCTGGCCGGACCTGGACTTCCTCGGCTGGCGCGATCCGGGCGCCCCCGACCGCGGGTACCTGATCGCCGAGCGCGGCGGCCGGCTCGTCGGGGTCGCGCTGCGCGCCTCGCAGGGAATCCACCGCAGCGCGGCCAAGACGACGGTCTGCTCGCTGTGCCTGACCCCGCACCCCGGCACCGGCGTCGCCCTGCTCGCGGCCCCCCGCACGGGCGCCGCGGGCCGCCAGGGCAACACGGTCGGCACGTACCTGTGCGCCGACCTCGCCTGCTCCCTGTACATACGGGGCAGGAAGCAGACCGGCGGCGAGCTGCGCCACGCCGAGACACTCACTCTGGAGGAGAAGATCGAGCGCCTTCAGGCCAACCTCGGCCGGTTCCTGGCGAAGATCGGCACCGCCTGACCCCGCCGACCCCGGCCCCGCCGTCCCCGGCCCCGCGGGGGGAGACCGGTCATCGTGACAGATGCCCGGCCCCGGCCCCGGCGGCGGAGGCTGGAGCGCGTACGCAGCCAGCCGTACGCAGCCGACCAGCCGAAGGTGCCGGCGTGCCGAACGTGGACCGACACCGCGTAGACCGACGTCGCCACGTAGACCGACGCCACGTAGACCGGCGTTCCCTGCTCAGGTCCAGCGCGCTCGGCGGGGCCGCCGTACGCCACGTACCACCGGCTGTCGGCCGCGGGCGAACTGGTCCGCGGCGTGCCCGTCGACCTGCCGGAGGCGGTCATGGTGCACGACTTCGCCATGACCGACCGGTACGTGGTGTGGCGTCCCGCCCGTACAGCCCATGCGACACGAACCCCAGGGCAGGCAGGGCCGGTTGGCAGCAGCCGTCCCGCTCACCGGACCAGACATCACCCGTACGAGTGAATAGCCCGCGCGGTGCGCGTCACCGTCTGGCGGCTCGAAGTCTCATTCTGTGAAGCCCAGCCGACTGCGCGCCCGAACCAGCAGTCCCATCTGTCGCACGACCGTCGCAACACCGCGGCGGCACAACGAGGGGCCGGAGGAATCCCATGGATACAGCAGTGGTAGCGGTCGACGTCCAGGCGGGTGACGTGCTGTGCCCCGCGCTGGACCCGCAGGCGCCGACGAAGCTGACCAGGGCGACGCACGCCGCGCTCACCGCGGGCACGATGGTCACCGGCGTGGCGGCCACCGCGGCGGCGGCGGGCGGGACGGTGAGCTACTACGGGCCGCCGCTGGTCGCGCCCGCGGGCGTGACGGGCCTCGGCCCCGGGCTGCCGACCGCCGTGGTGGCCGACGGGCAGGGCCGGTGCGCGCGCCAGTTCCCGGTGCCGGACGGCGCGTTCGTCGTCGGCGCGTGCGACGCGCGCGGGGCCCTGACCGTGGCGCCGAAACACGACTTCGCGAACGTCCTCGACTTCGGCGCCAAGGGCGACGACCAGAGCGACGACTGGGACGCCATCACGCGCGCCATGCGATCCCTGCACCCGCTGCAACCCGGCGTGCTGTACTTCCCGGCGGGCTACTACCGGGTCAGCCGTCCGCTGGTCGTCGACCGCGAGCGAGGGCGGATCGAGCTGCGCGGCGAGAGCGAGCACACCACCACCATCCGGCTCTTCGGGCCGCACGGCCCCGCGCTGTGCGTCTCGCCGAAGACGGTGGGACACCTGCCCACGGCGGACGCCCTGCTCACCGGGAACGGCGGGGCCGGCGTCCTCAGCGCGAAGAGCTTCAACACCGTCAACCTCCGCGACAGCCCGGCGCTCGACATGGACGGCGCCGCGTCGTTCTCGGTCTCGTGCACGGTGCGCCCGGACGAACTGCCGGGCGGGGGCGGCGGCCCGGTCCTCACGAGTTCGGGGCGGCGGCTGATCAGCGAGGCCCGCACCTGCGCGTTCGGCATCTTCCTCGGCGGCACGACAGGGAAGATCAAGGTCACCGCCACCGCCCGGCTCGACGGCAGGGACTACGGCATCTCCCACCCCGGCGCGTTCCCGGTCGGGCAGACGCTCCACCTCGCCCTCGTCTGGGACGGCACCCACCTCGACCTGCACGCCGGGCCGCCCGGCACGGCACTGCCACCCGCGCAACCCCCGCAGGGACAGCGTCCGCCCGCCGGGGCGAAGCTGACCCAGCCCGTCGAGGAAGGCGTCTACCTCGGCGCCCTGAGCTACAGCAGCTGGCCGGAGTACCAGCACTACAGCCGGTCGTTCACCGGCCGCATCGACTCCATCCGGATCAGCGACTTCGTGATCGACCGCGACACCGCGACCCGTACGTTCACCGCGCCCACCGCGAAGTTCCCCGCCGACTTCGCCGGCAACGTCAAACCGGACCCCGCCGACCCGGCCAAGCGGCTGGTCACCCGCATGCTGATCAACTTCGACCGCGACGTCGACGCCTTCACCGTCGGGTCGACCTGGTCCGGCCAGAGCGTGGACCCCGCGCCGGTCTTCCTGATGCACCAGTGGAGCGACGGGATTCCCGCGAACGCGATCACGACCGTCCAGCGCCTGGAGTTCCAGTCCCTCTTCGGCGCGGGCATCCACGGGCAGCTCTCGGTCAACTCCGCGTTCAGCCATATCCGCGTGACCGCCTCACGCGACGGGATCAGGCTGCGGAACAACTCCTACCTCGCCGACGTCGACCACCTCTACGTGAACGCCTCCCGGCTCGGCCTCACCCTGGGCGGCAGCGGGCTGGCCAGCGTCAACCGGCTGTCCACCGCCGGCACCCAGTACGACTTCGTGGCGACCGGCGTCGTCAGCGTCACCGCCCGCGACTGGTACATCGGCAGCCACCGCTCCATCGTGCCGCTGCTGCTGAACGCGACGGGCGCGTACTACGGCTTCTTCCACGGCACCGGGATCGCCATCAGTTCGGAGTCGGTCGCGAACCACCCGCAGACCTGGCAGGCGGCGGTGACGACGACCGGCCTGGCGCAGTTCACCCTGGAGAGCTCGGTGCTGGAGACGAGCTTCCTCTCCCAGCTCGACTGCCCGCCAGTGATCATCGACGAATCACTGGTCCCCTTCTCCTCGACCCAGGGCCTCCCCAGCGCGGCGACCTTCGTGAACTGCGAGTTCCGCCCGAGCAGGAGCGCCCGGGCGAACATCGTGTTCACCGGCAGACGGGGCCCGACGCCGGTCCGGATCATCGGCGCCGCCACCAACCCCGCGAAACCCTGGACCCTGCCCCAGCACGCGAACATGGTGTCCTTCCTCGGCGGCTGCGTGTCCACGACGGACAGCGGGCAGACGCAGTGGCAGGGCGGCCGGGACTGGGTGTTCGCCCTGGACACCACCACCGGCCGGATCGGCGCCCGGGAACGCGAAACCCAGGGCAGCGGCACCGCGTCCGCGACTCCGGCAAGGCTCGCCGCCGTCCCCCTGGCCGCGGGCGCGAGCCGCTACCGCGCCGAGGTCATGGCGACCGACGCGGCGGGCCGGGCCGCGACGTGGGTCGTCGAACAGGGCCTGACCACCACCGGCGGGACGGCCGCCCCTTGGGCCCCCGAGACCCGCGTGCTCGACTCCTTCGGCTCCGCCGAGGGTTCGGTGCCGACCGGGTGGGACCCGCCGCAGATCGTCGCGTCGGGCCCGAACGCCGTGGTGGAGTGCTCGGCGCCGCCGGGGCTGACGCTGGCCTACACGGTCAAGCTCCAGACGATCGAAGGACTGTCGGCTTCCTGACCCACGCCGTCCGACGGGACACGGGCCGACGCGACACGGGCGACCGGACGCGGGCCTACCCCGCCGGGAGCCGACCCGACGCGGCCCGACCCGGCGACGACGCGCCCCGACGCCGTTCAACCGTCCGGTCGAACGCGGCTTCCATCTCCCGCGCGCTCTCCGCTCCGTACGGTCGACGCGAACAGCCTCTGCGCGGCACGAGAATCGCTACCGATCATGGCGCCGGATTCCCGCCCATGGCCTCACCCCCCGTCAGAGAGATCCTGCCAAGTGTCCAGCCTCCTCAGCCGACGACGCGCACTCGCCACCGGAGCCGGTGCCACCCTCGGAATCGGCGCGCTCGGCGCCACGGCCACACTGGCCGCCTCGTCCGCGGGGCCCCGGCCTGCCGCCTCCGTCGCCGAGGAGACCAGGACCCTCGACGAGCTGTACCAGGCGGCCCTGGCGGAGGGCGGCAAGCTCGTCGTCTACGCCGGCGGTGACCGTGCGCCCCAGCAGGACGCCACCAAGGCGGCCTTCCAAAGCCGCTTCCCCGAGATAGACCTGACGCTGATCGTCGACTACAGCAAGTACCACGACGTGCGCGTCGACAACCAGCTCGCCACCGGCACCCTCGTACCCGATGTCGTACAGCTCCAGACGCTCCAGGACTTCACCCGCTGGGCACAGCAGGGGCACCTGCTGCGCTACAAGCCGGCCGGTTTCTCGAAGGTGCACGGCAGGTTCAGGGACCCGCACGGCGCCTGGGTCGCGATCGCGGTGATCGGTTTCAGCTTCCTGTACGCGGTCTCCGCGGTCGGCTCGGACGCCCCGACGAGCCCGCTCGACCTGACCGACCCCAAGTGGAAGGGCCGGATCGCGTCGTCGTACCCGCATGACGACGACGCGGTCCTCTACCTCTACTCGCTGTACGCGCAAACGTACGGCTGGGAATGGGTGGCCGCGCTCGCCGGGCAGGACGTGCGGTTCGCCCGGGGAAGCGACTCGCCGGCGGAGGCGGTCTTCGGCGGGCAGAAGGCGATCGGCGTCGGCGGCGCGGGCTCCCTGACGTCGCCGGCGTCGTCTCCCGTGAAGTGGGTCGTCGCCGACGGCCACCCCTTCATGGCCTGGGGCCAGCGGGCCGCGATCCTCAAGCAGGCCGGGAACCCGGCGGCCGCCAAGCTCTACCTGAACTGGCAGCTGTCCACGGACCGGCAGCAGGCGTCCTTCAACGGCTGGTCGGTACGGACCGACGTCACGCCCCCGGCGGGGCTCAAGCCGGTGTGGGAGTACCCGGACGCGCACCTCGACGGCTTCCCCCGCTTCATGGCCGACCGCGCGGCGGTCGAGCGCTGGAAGCAGACCTTCGCCCTGTACTTCGGCGAGGTGAAGGGCGACCCCACGCCCGGGTGGCTCGGGCTGCACCCCGGGGCGTAACGACCGCTGGGACAGCGGGGCCCGTGGGTCCCGTCCGGTGTCGGGCCGGACGGGACCGCGGGCCCCGCTGTTCCTGACACCGGCCATACCCTGGTGGCGGATACACTCGGGCCCCGTGCCCGGATCAGTCCGCCCAAGGGGATCCGCTGTGTCCGATCGCGCTCCGCTGACCGCCCGCGGCGGTCGGCTCACCCTGGAACACGTATCCCACCTGGTGTTCTTCCTGGTCGTCGGCGCCGGTCTGGTGCGGCTCGCCCGGCTCGACGGCAATCCGTGGTGCTGGACCACGGTGACGCTCAGCGGGCTGCTGGCACTGGTGTACGCGAGTGGCCTGACGTGGTGGGACCGGCTCGGCGCGCCGGGCCGGCGGACGTGGATCACGGCACTGCTCCTGCTGTGGACCGCACTCGTCTTCCTCGCCCCGCCACCGCTGGAGGCCGCCTACGTCTGGTGCGCGGTCCCGCTCGCCTGCGCGGCCCTGCGCGCCCTCGGCGCCCGCGCCGCCGCGGCCACGGTGGCCGCGATCACCGCGGTGCTGGCCGCCGCACTCGTCCACGCCACGGACCGGTTCGACGCCGAGGTCGTCCTGCTCCCGGTGGCGGCCGTGTGGGGAACCGTCTCCCTGTACCGGGCCCAGCAGCGGGACGCGACGGTCCGCCAGCGCCTGGTGGAGGAGTTGCGGGACACCCAGGACACGCTCGCGCGGCAGCAGCGGCAGGCGGGTGTGCTGGCGGAGCGGGCCCGCATCGCGCGGGACCTGCACGACACCCTGGCCCAGGAGCTCTCCGGCAGCCTGATGCTGCTCCAGGCGGCCGAACGCGACTGGGAGCAGCGGCCGGACGTCGCGCGGACCCGGGTCCGTGCCGTGACCGACGGGCTGGGCGCCAACCTGGCCGAGACCCGCAGGATCATCCGGGACCTCACGCCGTCCGCCGTCGCCGAGGCCGGCCTGGAGGACGCGCTGCGCCTGCTGTGCGCCCGCACCCAGGCGGAGGGCACCCGGGTCCGGTTCTCCTCGGTGGGCGCGCACCGGCCCGCCCTCGACGACCGCGCGGCCGCCACCGTGTTCCGCGTCGCGCAGAGCGCGCTGGCGAACGTACGCGAACACGCCCGAGCGGCGAACGTCCTGGTCACCCTGCGTCGCCACGACGACCACGTGGAACTCGACGTGACCGACGACGGAGCCGGCTTCGACCCGGCCCCGGCGTTCGCGGCCGCCCCCCGCGCGGATCGCGGCTTCGGCCTGCCCGCCGCCCGCGCCCGCCTGCGTGAATGCGGAGGCGAACTCGACGTCCGCAGCGCCCCGGGCCGGGGCACCACCCTCCGCGCCACGGTGTCCGCGCGGCCCCGGCTCCAGCCGGCCGAGGCCGCCACCGCCGCGACGGCCCGGGCCTCATGACCGCCGAACCGCTCCGCGTGCTGATCGCGGACGACCACGCCGTCGTACGCGCCGGACTGCGCGCCCTGCTGGACGGCGCACCCGACCTGGCCGTGATCGCGGAGGCCGGCAGCGGCGAGGAGGCCGTCCGCCTGGCCGCCCGCCTGACGCCGGACGTCGCGCTGATGGACCTCCGCTTCGCCGGCCCGGCCCACGGGATCGACGGCGTCGAGGCCGTCCGCCGCCTTGCCTCGAAGGCGCCGCGCGTGGCGGTGGTGATGCTGACCAGCTACGCCGGCCGGTCCGACGTCGTCCGTGCGCTGGAGGCGGGCGCCCGGGGCTACGTACTCAAGGCGGGCCCGCCCGAGGAACTGTTCCAGGCCGTCCGCACCGCGGCCGCCGGCTCCGTGGGCCTCGCCGCGCAGATCGTGGGCGAACTCGTCGGCCACGTCGCCCGCCCCGACCAGGACCTGAGCCGCCGCGAGATCCAGGTCGTCCGCCTGATGGCCGAGGGCCGCAGCAACCGGGCCATCGCCGAGGCGCTGTTCCTCAGCGAGGCCACCGTCAAGACCCACCTGGTCCGCATCTACCGCAAACTCGGGGTCGACAACCGGGCGGCGGCCGTGTCGGAAGCGGTCCGCAGGGGCCTTCTCGAACTGACCTGAGACACCGCGCCCGCCGCCCGGGCCCGCTCCGGACAGGCAGCCGGCCCGCCACCACGCCGAACAGCCCAAGCGGCCCGTTGGACGATCCGACGGCCGTCCTTCGCCGAGTGTCAGGCCAGCAGCCGTGCGAACTCGGCCATTTCGGTCTCCGGGTCCACAACGGGCTGGATCACCAGCTCGTCGACCCCCGACTTCTCCAGCACGTTGATCCGCTCGGTGACCTCGTCCCTGGTACCGACCAGGCCGAATCGGTCCACCAGGGAGGGCACGATGAGCTCGCGGTCCCCGGCGGACAGCCGCCCCAGGTAGTTGCGGTAAAGCGCCTGGTGAAGCGCGGGATCGGTGAGGCTGGTGCCGCGCAACCGGAGCAGACGGTCGACAGCCGCGGCCTCCTCCGGAGGGAGGGTCGCACGGAAGGCGGGGTCCTCCGCGCCGAGGATCAGTGCGCCCAGTGCGATGTGCCCCACCGAGTCCTTGACCGGATCGCCGTAGCGGTCCTCGCCGTCGGCGAGGACATGCAGGGAGGAGATGAGATACGAACGGGTCTTCTCGGCGCTGCCCGCGTCCCGCGCCGCCGCCCGCCGGGCCTGGCCGAGGGCGGACCAGGCCGCGGGGTCGTGCATCCCGAAGGAGATCACTCCCGCGCCGAGCCGGCCGGCGACCGCAGCGGCCTTCAGGCCGAACGCGGCCACGACGAACTCCACGGGAGCCTCGGTGTTGACGTACGGCCCGACGTGCAGGAATCGCACCCTGCTGGACCGGGTCCCCTCGCGGTAGTCCGCTTCGCGGCCCGCGGTGAGATCCTGTAGGGCGGCCGTGAACGACTCCAGCTCCGCCATCTTCGTCGGCCGCATGCCGAGCGTACGGCGCGCCGTGTTGCCGGTGCCGACCCCGCAGACGATGCGACCGGGGGCGAGGGCGTTGAGGCTGCCGACGGCCGCCGCCGCGGCGGGCGCGGAACGCAGTGCCGGTGAGGTGACACCGATGCCGAGCCTGATCCGGTGGGTGGACCTGGCGCAGAGTGCGAGGCTCACGAACGGATCGCCGTGGACCATCGGCGTGTCGTACACCCAGAAACTGTCGAAGCCGAGTTCCTCCGCGCGGGCGGCCAGGTGTTCCACACCCGGCCCTGCTGTCATGACGATGCCGGTCCGCATGGCGACTCTCCTCGCCGTCGAGTGAGGTGGCTGAACCACTCTAGGTGCAGTTCGCCGTCGCCCATGGTCGAGATCATGTTCCCCAGCGCGCTGGTGGGCCTACCGCACCCGGACCAGCCGGACAAGCGAGATCGGAAGTAGTTGCCGTACTCCGCTGCTGTACGGCACGAAAGAGCCCCTGTCGATGATCTTCGACAGGGGCTCTGAGCTGGTATGGACCTTGCCCCCGGCTACTCCGACCCCGGAGCCTGCCCCCGGAAGACCTCACGGGGGGTGCGGGTGGCGAAGCCCCCGCCGCGCGAGGCAAAGCCGAGCAAAAACAACAAGGGCGAAGCAGCTCGCGCTTTCCGCGAGCACACCCCGCCGGGGGTGCGGGTGGCGAAGCCCCCGCCGCGCGAGGCAAAGCCGAACAAAAACAACAAGGGCGAAGCAGCTCGCGCTTTCCGCGAGCACACCCCGCCGGGGGTGCGGGTGGCGAAGCCCCCGCCGCGCGAGGCAAAGCCGAACAAAAACAACAAGGGCGAAGCAGCTCGCGCTTTCCGCGAGCACACTCCGCCCTCGACCTTGTGGACCTGAGGGGATTTGAACCCCTGACCCCCTCGATGCGAACGAGGTGCGCTACCGGTCTGCGCCACAGGCCCTTGCAGTGAGTGAAACTCTAGCATCCCCCGCGCACGGTCCGGAAATCCGTTCCCGCGCTGGTCACACGCGGTCGGCGGGGCGCGGCGTCACTCGTTGGCGGCGCGCGGGCGGTCCAGGCCGGGGTCGTGGGGCGGGGTCTCGCGGTCCGGGGCCGGGTGGGCGTACTGGTCGAAGAGGGGGGTGCGGCCGTGCGGGCCGCGGGGTGGGGGGTTCTGGTCGGCGGCCGGGGCGGAGGGGGTGCCGGCCGGGCTGGAGCGGGCCGAGCTCCAGGCGTCGGAGGCGCCGAGGTCGACGCCGCCGGGGGCGCGCGGGGCCACGGGCGCGGTGACGTACGTCGGCAGGGGGACCGGCACCGGCTCCCAGCTCTCGCTGGCGGCGGGGCCGCGGTCGCGCTGCTGGTCGACCCACTCCGCGTGGTCGGTCTGCTCCACCAGGGCGCGGCGGCCCGCCTCGCGCGACGACGGCCGGGGGGCGGGGTGGGAGGTGTCCGCCGCGGGCGGGGCGGGCTCCGTACGGGCGGGCGGCTCGGCGGGCGCGGCCGGGCTCGGGGCCGGTCGGGCGGGCGGGCGGCGTTCGCGGAGGCGCTGGGCGGCCAGCTCGGCGCCGCGCTGGTCCATGACGAAGGCGAAGCGGTGCCGCTCCTGCCTGCGCAGGTAGGCGATGTACGCGCTGAGCAGGGCGGCCGGGACGGCCGGTGCCCACAGGAAGGCCAGGCCGCCGATGGCCGCGCCGGCCGTGCCCAGCGTGAAGGCGAGGAACAGGACGCTCGTGGTGCGGCGGCGGCGCGCGAGGACGCGCGCACGCCGGGAGCGGTCGGCGTCCGTCGGCGCGGGGCCGTCCGGGGCCGGGCGGCCCGGGGCGGGCTTGCCGGAGGCGGACGGGGCGGCGGCGCGCTCGGGCGCGCCCATCG
>NZ_JAVSCF010000221.1:0-10918 GCF_031932565.1 Streptomyces sp. B1866 | reverse complement strand
GCGGGTAGGAGGGCGGCGGCGGCACGGACCCGCCGGCCGCCGGGCCGGGCCCGCCGGGCGCGGGGCCGGGATAGCCGTACCCGGCCGGGTAGCCGTACCCGCCGCCGGCCCCCGGGGCGCCCGCCGGCCCGTACGCCCCGTCGTCCGCGTAGCCGCCGGAGCCGGAACCGCCGTAGCCGGAGCTGCCGTAGCCGGAGCCCGGGCCGCCGCCGTACCCGCCGGGCGCGCCGTACCCGCCCGGGCCGCCGTACGCGCCGTACGGCGGCGGGACCGGCGCCTGCCAGCCGTACGGCCCGGCCGCCGGGTCGGCGCCGGGCACGGACAGCGCGGCGATCAGCACGAGCCCGAGGAAGATCTCGAAGAAGGCGGTGAGCACGCTGAGCACGGCCACGGTCGGCAGGTCGTCGAAGTGGTCGACGTAGTCCAGTTCGACGTACAGGGACGTGCTGCTGATCCCGTCGGCCAGCACCACCACGCCGAGCGCCAGGCCGAAGGGGCGGGCGGCGGGGACGCGGGCCATGGCGGCGAGGGCCGTGCCCAGCAGCAGCAGGACCAGCGCCCAGGCCGCCCACGCGTTGGGCACCCACAGCAGCGTGCGCAGCGTCTGCTTGCCGGTGATCAGGTGCTTGTAGANCAGCAGCGTGCGCAGCGTCTGCTTGCCGGTGATCAGGTGCTTGTAGAGGTCCCAGCCGTACTCCTGGGCCCAGTAGCACTGCCAGGCGATGGTGATGCCGGCCATGACGACGAGGAAGAAGGCGGCGGTCACGGCCGCGCCCACGCGCGGGCGCAGCGGCGCCTGGTCGGGCCCGGCGGACGGACGCGGACCGTACCCGGGCGCGTACCCCGCGGGCGCCTGGCCGCCCGGCCCGTACCCCGGCGGGCCCCAGGAGCCGGGCGGCGGCGCGGGGGCGGCGGGGCGGCGGGCGACGGCGACGGCGGCCACCAGCAGCACGCCGAGCACCACGTCCGCCCAGGCGCTGAGCGTGGCCCGGGTCTTCAGGCCGTCGGGCACGCCGTTCATCCAGTCGGAGCCCAGGTTCCACAGGCTGGGCAGGCGCAGCACCGCGGTGATCGCGCCCGCCGCCGCCAGCGCGCCCGCGCCCGAGGACGAGCGCAGCGCCGCGACGCCCGCGAAGACGTAGACGACGACGAGCGAGAGGTCGATGAGGGAGGAGCCGAAGAGGGCGTCGAGGCTGCCCGGCCGCCCGGCCCACGTCCACCAGAGGTTGCCGCCGGTGTCGTCGGCCTCCCCCAGGTCCCTGATGATCCACGCCAGGCTGATTCCCCCGAGAACCGCGCAGACGAGTGCGCCGAAGAAGCGCGCCTCGCGCGCGAGTATGCGTCCCTGCCCCATGGCACTGGATTCCCCAGGGCGCACCCGGGGCAAACAGCGCCTGGTGGTGGCACCTCGGGCAAACGGCGCCGACGCGAACACCCCGGACGGACCGCGTCCGGAAAACCGCGGGAACACCGCTGCCGAACAGGCGCCGAAATCACCGAAAAGCGACAACGGCGACAGTGCCGAAAAAAGAGGGAACGGCGACCGGCCGGAGCGACATGGCGCGCCCCGGCCGGTCTACGGCACCCGCACGGCCGTACGCAGATCAGCCTGGCGCGTCCGTATATCGGTGTGGAGACAGTCAAGTTGCCTCCACGTTAACGCGATTTCACGCCCTTCTACACCTTTTGCCCGATACATGAGAGCTTCGTCAAGCACGTTCCCGCATCAATTCGCATAACCTTCGCTCAAGAACCGGCCGAGTCTCTCCCCCGCTCCCCGTGGCCCCTTGACTGCGCCGGGACGGCATTGCGAAAGTCGCTCAACCTAGAAGGTGCGGGGGCACTACACGATGTCGGGTTCAACACAGGCCAGGGCCGGCAACCAGGCCGAGGCCGACAGGTTCGGCAAGGCCGACCGGGCCGAAACGGGGGAAGAGCGGCCGGCGGGCCTCGCGCCGCGTCAGCTGATGTGGCGGCGCTTCAAGCGCGACAGGGCCGGGATGATCTCGGCCGGAGTCGTGCTGTTCTTCGTGCTCGTCGCCCTCCTCGCCCCGGTGATCTCCTGGCTGTACGGCAAGGACGCGTACACCGTCTACGGCCTGGACGACCCCACGCTGCTCGACCCGGTCACCGGCTTCCCGGTGAAGGCCAACGGCGGCATCGACGGGGAGCACTGGTTCGGCATCGAGCCGAAGCTCGGCCGCGACGTGTTCATGCAGCTGGTGTTCGGCATCCGCACCTCGCTGCTGATCGGCCTGGCCGCCACCGCGCTGTCCACGCTCACCGGCATCGTCGTCGGGGTGGCCGCGGGCTTCCTCGGCGGGCGCACCGACTACTTCCTGGGCCGCCTGATCGACCTGCTGCTGTCCTTCCCGCAGCAGCTGTTCTTCGTGGCCTTCATGCCGGTGGTCACCGCCCTGTTCGTCAGCCCGCAGAAGGAGACGCCCACCTACTTCCGGGTCACGGCGCTGGTCCTGGTGCTGTGGGTGCTGGGCTGGATGAAGCTGGCCCGGCTGCTGCGCGGGCAGGTGCTCAGCCTGCGCGAGCGGGAGTACGTGGACGCGGCCCGGGTCACCGGCGCCTCCTCGTGGCGCGTCATCCGCCGCGAGCTGCTGCCCAACCTCACCACGCCCATCCTGGTGCAGGCCACCCTGATGCTGCCGGCCTTCGTGACGGCCGAGGCGGGCCTGTCCTTCCTGGGCGTGGGCATCGTGGAGCCGACGCCCGACTGGGGCCGGATGTTCGCCAAGGGCGCCGACTTCTACGAGGGCGACATCACGTACATGTTCTTCCCCGGCATCGCCATGGTGGCCTTCGTGGTCGCCTTCAACCTGCTCGGGGACTCGGTCCGGGACGCCCTGGACCCGAAGACCACGCGCTGACCCGCGCGCCGTCCAGACGAACCCCCATACGTCCACGAGGCAGGTGCGTACACCCCCATGATGTTGCAGACGCTGACCGGCCGCCGCCGCGCGCGGGCGGCCGCCGCCGGGCTCGCCGCCGGGGCGCTGGTGCTCACGGCGTGCAGCGACGGCGGCAGCTTCGCCGACCGGGACATCGGGCAGCCGAGAATCACGGCGAGCGGCATCACCATCGGCACCCCGGCCCAGTCCGCCGGGCCCGCCGCCCCGGTGCCCGGCGCCCGGCGGGGCGGCACGGTCACCGTGCTCCAGCGCGACGCCCTGGACCACCTCGACCCGGCCCAGATCTACGTCAGCGACGAGCTGATATCCCAGACGCTGTACAACCGCACCCTCACCAGCTACCAGATCGACCCGGCCACCGGGAAGATCACCCTGGTCGGCGACCTGGCCACCGACACCGGCCGCGCCACGGACGGCGGCCGGACGTGGACGTACACGCTCAAGGACGGGCTGCGGTTCGAGGACGGCACGCCGATCACCTCCCGCGAGGTGCGGCACGCCGTCGAGCGGCTGTACGCCCCGTACCTGACCGAGGGCCCCACCTACCTCCAGCAGTGGCTCTCCGGCGAGGGCCAGGAGTACCGCAAGGCGCTGCCGGACGGCCCGTACGAGGGCAGGCACCTGCCGCCGTCGGTGCTCGACACCCCCGACGACAAGACGATCGTCTTCCACTTCAACCGGCCGCGCGCCGAGGTGCCGCTCGCGGTCGCCATGCCGAACATCGGCGCGGTGCCGCCGGAGAAGGACACCAAGGAGCGGTACGACAAGGCGCCGGTCGCCTCCGGGCCGTACAAGGTGCGGAACTTCAAGCCGGGCGAGAGCGTGGAGTTCGTCCGCAACGACCAGTGGGATCCGCGCACCGACCCGATCCGCCACCAGTACGTCGACCGGTTCGTGGTCTCCTTCGGCCACCAGTGGACCGACTCCACCCGCCGCCTGCGCGCCGACCGCGGCGCCGACAAGCAGGCCATGACCTTCACCAACGCGGTCGACCCCACCCAGATCCTCACCATGCTCAAGGACAAGGGCGCGATGAAGCGCTCGCTGACCGAGGTGCAGCCGTACGTCGACGTGGCCAGCATCAACACGCGGCGGGTGACGGACAAGCGGGTGCGCCAGGCCATCGCCTGGGCCTACCCCAGCGCCCAGATCCTGCTCCAGTACGGCGGCCTGAAGGCCGGCGAGGTGGCCGGCGGGCTCGTCGGCCCGACCGTCGACGGTTACGACCCGTCGTTCGACCCCTTCGAGAAGAAGAAGTACCCGGCCGGCAACCCGGAGAAGGCCCGGAAGCTGCTGAAGGCCGCGGGCAAGGAGGGCTACGAGCTGACCTACGCCTACGCCAACACCGGTCCGGCGCAGGACGCCTCGCTGGTCATCGTGCAGGCGCTGGAGCGGGCCGGCTTCACGGTCCAGAAGAAGGAGATCGACTCCAGCTCGTACTACACGCAGATCGGGAAGGTCGACGCGCCGTACGACGTCTACCGCTCCTCGTGGGGCGCGGACTGGCCGTCCGCCTCCACGGTCGTGCCGCCGCTGTACGACGGCGGCAGCGTCTACGACGGCTCGGCCAACTACTCCCACCTGAACGCGCCCGGGGTGAACAAGGAAATCGCCCGTATCAAGCTGATCGGCGACGTCAAGCAGGCCACCAAGGAGTGGATCAAGGAGAGCGAGCGGATCCTCACCGAGGAGATCCCGGCGGTCCCGATCTTCTACAACCAGCTCTTCACCCTGTCGGGCTCGCGCATCGGCGGCGTGAAGTACAACACCGTCTACGGCGGCGTGGACCCCACCGCCGTCTACGTCGAGTGAAGCCGAGGACCTGACCGGTCCGGCCCGCCCCCCGCCGCACGCTCCACGACAGCCGGAAGACCCACGACGCCATGTTGAGATTCCTCACCCGCCGCACCCTCGGCGCGATCGTGATCCTCGTGCTGATCAGCGCGATCACGTTCTTCCTCTTCTTCGCGGTGCCCTCCGAGCCGGCCCGGCTCGCCTGCGGCAAGAACTGCGATCCGGAGTCCCTCGCGCTGATCAAGCAGAACCTGGGCCTGGATCAGCCGATACCGGTCCAGTACTGGAAGTTCATGGTCGGCATCGTCGCCGGCCGCGACTTCGCCGTCGGGCACTGCTCCGCGCCGTGCTTCGGCTACTCCTTCGTCAACAACGAGCCGGTCTGGGACACCATCGTCGACCGCTTCCCCACCACGCTGTCCCTGGCCGTCGGCGGCGCCGCGGTGTTCCTGCTGTTCGGCGTCGGTATCGGGATGATCGCGGCCTGGCGGCGCGGCACCTGGGCGGACAAGCTCGTCAGCTCCCTGTCGCTGATCGGCTCCTCGCTCCAGGTCTACTTCGTCGGCGTGGTGTGCCTCGCCTGGTTCGTCAGCGGGCTCGGCATCCTGGAGCAGCCCGCCTACCATCCGTTCACCGCCGGTCCCGGGGCGTGGTTCAAGGGGCTGCTGCTGCCGTGGCTGGTGCTGTCGCTGATCTTCCTGGCGGACTACACCCGCATGACCCGCTCCCAGATGGTGGAGCAGTTGCAGGAGGAGCACGTGCGCGCGGCCCGCGCCAAGGGCCTGTCCGGCCGCACGGTGTTCTTCCGCTACGCGTGGCGCGGCGCGATCGCGCCCATCGTCACCATTTTCGGCATCGACCTCGGCTCGCTGCTCGGCGGCGCCATGATCACCGAGTACACCTTCACGCTGCACGGCATGGGGCGGCTGGCGGTGGAGTCGGTGCAGCTCACCGACCTGCCGATGCTCATGGGCGTGATGCTGGTGAGCGCCGCCGCGATCGTGGTGTTCAACATCCTGGTCGACGCCGTCTACGCCCTGATCGACCCGCGCGTACGCCTCGCCTAGGAGCCTTGACGATGACCACAGCCACCGAGCCCCGGGCCGGCGCGCCCGCGCCCTCCGGCGGGGCCTTCCTGTCCGTGTCCGACCTGCGGGTGCGCTTCTCCACCGAGGACGGCGTCGTCAAGGCCGTCGACGGACTGTCCTTCGAGCTGGAGCGCGGCCGGACCCTGGGCATCGTGGGCGAGTCCGGCTCCGGCAAGTCCGTCACCAACCTCACCATCCTGGGCCTGCACGACCGGCGCACCACCGAGATCACCGGTCACATACGCCTGGACGGGCGGGAGCTGACCGGCGCGAGCGAGCGGACGCTGGAGAAGCTGCGCGGCAACACCATGGCGATGATCTTCCAGGACGCGCTGACCGCCCTGTCCCCGTACTACACGGTGGGCCGGCAGATCGCCGAGCCGTACCGCAAGCACACCGGCGCGTCCCGGCGCGAGGCCCGGCTGCGGGCGATCGAGATGCTGGGCAAGGTCGGCATCCCCCACCCGGCGCTGCGCGTGGACGACTACCCGCACCAGTTCTCCGGCGGCATGCGGCAGCGCGTCATGATCGCCATGGCGCTGGCGTGCGACCCCGACCTGCTCATCGCGGACGAGCCGACCACGGCCCTCGACGTGACCGTGCAGGCCCAGATCCTGGACCTCCTCAAGGACCTCCAGCAGGAGTTCGGCTCGGCGATCATCCTCATCACGCACGACCTGGGCGTGGTCGCCAACACCGCCGACGACCTGCTGGTGATGTACGCGGGCCGGGCCGTGGAGCGCGGCTCGGTGCGCGAGGTGCTGCGCGCGCCCCGGCACCCGTACACCTGGGGGCTGCTGGGCTCCATGCCGAGCCTGCGCTCGGACGTGACCCGGCCGCTGAGCCCGATACCCGGCTCCCCGCCCAGCCTGCTGGCCCCGCCGCCGGGCTGCCCCTTCCACCCGCGCTGCGCGCACTCCGAGGCGGTCGAGGGCGACCGGTGCCGCACCGAGCGGCCACTGCTGCCGCCGGGGCGGGGGGCGGCCTGCCACCTCACCTCCGAGCAGCAGAGCACGATCTTCACCGAGCAGATCAAGCCCCGGCTGAGCTAGGACCGGCGACCCATGACCACGACGCAGACCCAGCAGTCCGACAAGCCCGCGCCGCCCCCGGCGCCGGGCGAACCCCTCCTGGTGGCCGAGCGGCTGACCAAGCACTTCCCGATCATGGCGGGCTTCCCGTTCAAGCGGAAGGTCGGCGCGGTGCAGGCGGTGGACGGCGTGGACCTGACCGTCCACGCGGGCGAGAGCTTCGGCCTGGTCGGCGAGTCCGGCTGCGGCAAGTCCACCACCGGCCGCCTGCTGACCCGGCTGCTGGAGCCCACCGGCGGGCGCATCGCCTACCGGGGTCGGGACATCACCCACGCGGACCGCAGGGGCCTGGCACCGGTCCGGTCCGAGATACAGATGATCTTCCAGGACCCGTACTCGTCGCTGAACCCGCGGCAGACGGTCGGCACGATCATCTCCGGCCCGATGGAGATCAACGGCATCCACCCGCCCGGCGGCCGCGAGGCCCGCGTCCGCGAGCTGCTGGAGACCGTCGGCCTCAACCCCGAGCACTACAACCGCTTCCCGCACGAGTTCTCCGGCGGCCAGCGGCAGCGCATCGGCATCGCCCGGGCGCTGGCCCTGGAGCCCAAGCTGATCGTCGCGGACGAGCCGGTCTCCGCGCTGGACGTGTCCATCCAGGCCCAGGTGGTCAACCTGCTCCAGGACCTCCAGCGCGACCTCGGCATCGCGTTCGTCTTCATCGCGCACGACCTGGCCGTGGTGCGGCACTTCTCGCAGCGGGTGGCGGTGATGTACCTGGGCAAGGTGGTGGAGGTCGGCGACCGCGAGTCGATCTACACCCGGCCCCGCCACCCGTACACCCACGCGCTGCTGTCGGCGGTGCCGGAGGCGGCGCTGGCGGACGACTCCGACTCCGGTCAGGACGCCGCGCAGGAGCGCATCCGCCTGGCGGGCGACGTGCCCTCCCCCGTCGACCCGCCCTCCGGCTGCCGCTTCCGCACCCGCTGCTGGAAGGCGCAGGACAAGTGCGCGCGGGAGGAGCCGCCGCTGGCCCGCGTCGAGGGCAACGCGGAGGGCCACCTGTCGGCCTGCCACTTCCCCGAGGAGCCGACGACGGCGCGCCGCGAGGCGGTGATCCTCGACCCGGCGCTGCTGGCGGCGGAGTCGGGCGGCGGCGCCGCGGCGGGCACGGAGTAGGGCCGGTCCGCCCTTCGGGGGGCGGGTGTAGCGGTGGACGCGGGACACGTACGCGGCGTTGATCTCGGCCACGTGGAAGTCGTCGTCCACGACCAGGACATCGATCATCCGGGCTCTTCCGGGGCGTGCCCAAGGCGGAGGCCCGGGAGCGGGCCCGGGAGTGGCTGGCCCGCACCGGTCTCGCCGCCTTCGAGGACCGCTACCCGCACCAGCTCTCCGGCGGCCAGCGCAAGCGCGTGGCGCTCGCGGCCACCTTCGTCAACGACCCGGAGATCCTGCTGATGGACACCAGGGTCCCGCCCGGCCGCAGGGTGCGCAGTGAGCGCACCCGCGTGTCGGCGCCGACGGAGTCCAGGACGACGTCCACCTCCCGCGCCGCCTCGGCGAAGTCGGTCTCGCGGTAGTCGATCAGCTCGTCCGCGCCCAGGCCGCGCAGGAACGCCTGCTTGCCCGCGCTGGCCGTACCGATGACGTACGCCCCGCGTGCCTTGGCGATCTGCACGGCGGCATGGCCCACCCCGCCCGCCGCCGCGTGGACCAGCACCCGCTGGCCGGCGGTCAGCCCGGCGGTGTCGACCAGCGCCTGCCAGGCCGTCAGGGCGACGAGCGGCAGCGCGGCCGCGCCCGTTCCCCCGTCCGGCCCCGGGAGGGGACCGTCCGCGGCGCCCTGCCCGTGAACGCATCGTCAAGGCACTGTGGACTGTGTGCCAAGGACTTCCTCCCCGCCAGCGGGCAGGCTGTTGCCGGGCAACGGCACTCACCCGGCCTTGTCCGGCGGGGAGGGGATTCACGGAGGATGGGCCAGCAGCGGGGGATCCGCCGCGGGCCGGCCGCGCGGGCGTACGGCTCGGGCGGGCCGGCCGTCCGGGCGTACGGCTCAGGCGGGCCGGCCGTCCGGGCTCGCGGCGGCGTGCAGGAGGGTGCGGGCGGCGGCCCGGGCGTGGGCCGCCGGGTCGGGCGAGCCGGTGATCGCGGCGGTGGTCATGGCGCCCTCGGCGAGCAGGAGCAGGTGATCGGCCAGTGCGGGGGGCTGGCCGGCCGCCGCCACCAGCTCGCCGAGGTAGCGCCTGACGGCCCGCTTGTGGTCGCGGGCGAGCCCGGCCACCTCGGCGGAGGCGGCGCCCAGCTCGCCGAAGGCGTTGACCCAGGCGCAGCCCCGGTAGCCGGGCTCGGCGAACCACAGCCCGAGCCAGTCGTAGACGGCGAGGATCCGCTCGCACGGGCGGTCCGGGGGCGCGGCCCGGTCGACGTGCTCGGCCAGCCGGGCGCGCCAGCGGACGTCGCGGCGGCGCAGGAACGCGGCCACCAGGCGGTCCTTGGTCGGGAAGAGCTGGTAGAGCCGCTTGAGCGAGACGCCGGAGGCGGCGCGGACGGCGTCCATGCCGACCTTCTGGACGCCCTGGGCGTAGAACAGCCGCTCGGCGGCGTCCAGCGCCCGGGTCTCGGCTTCCTCGCGGTCCAACGGCGGCTTCCTCCTCGGGGCGGCGCTTCGGGCTTGACGGGAGAACGGTCGTTCTCTACGGTAGCACGCACCTCCCCGAGAACGTCCGTTCTCGCCCCCGCCGCAGGAGCCCGCCATGGCCGTCCGCCCGCCACTGCCCCCGTTCACCGCCGCGACCGCCGCGCAGAAGGTCCAGGCCGCCGAGGACGCGTGGAACACCCGCGACCCCGAGCGGGTGGCGCTCGCGTACACCGAGGACTCGGTGTGGCGCAACCGCGACACCTTCCTCACCGGCCGGGAGGCGATCACCGCCTTCCTGGCGGCCAAGTGGGAGCGCGAGCTGGACTACGCGCTGCGCAAGGAGCTGTGGGCCTGGCACGGCCACCGCATCGCCGTACGGTTCCAGTACGAGAGCCGCGACGCGGCGGGGCAGTGGTGGCGCTCCTACGGCAACGAGCTGTGGGAGTTCGACGACCGGGGGCTGATGGCCCGCCGGGAGGCCAGCATCAACGACGTGCCGATCGACGCGGGCGAGCGGCGGGTGTCCGGACCGCGCCCGGCCGCCGAGCACGGGGTGCCCTTCCCGCTGCGGTGAGGGAAGGAACCGACTCCGCCCGCGGCCCCGAGCCCCCGGCGTTCATCGCACGCTTGTCGGCGCGGTGCGCCATGGAGCCGACAAGACGGGAGGACGGCCGGTGATCCGCGCCGGGCTGGGGACCGGGTCCGAGCCGGCGGCGGCGGACGACGCCCTGACCGCGGCCGACCGCTTCGAGCGCTGGCACGAGAGCCTGCGCGCCAAGGTGCCGCTGGAGGTCGGCGGCGACCGGCCGGCCGACTTCCGCGGCCACGAGCACCAGTTGACGCTCGGATCCGCGCACGTACGGCTCAAGGACCTGACCGGGCCGCTGGAGCTGCGCCGGCGGACCCGGCAGGCCCGTGAGGTGCCGGAGGTCTACCACCTGATGGTGCCGCTGAAGGGCGCGCTGCTGTCCGAGTGGGGCGGCCGCAGCTGCGAGACCGGCGTCGGCGACGTCTACGTCCAGGACCTGACCCGCTTCGAGCGGTACGGCTTCCGCCCGGCGCACGGCCAGACGTCCTTCCGGACCATGACGGTCGTGCTGCCGAAGGCCGCGCTGCCCCTGTCCGGGCGCGCGGTGAACCGGCTCCTGGGGCAGCCGATGCCGGCCACCCGCGGGGTCGGCTCGCTGCTGCGCGGATTCCTCACCCAGCTCACCGCCGACGCGGCGACCTTCCGGCCCGCCGACGGGCCGCGCCTGGAGACGGTCCTGTGCGACCTGGTGTCCGCGGTGTTCGCGCACCGGCTGGACGCGGAGGAGGGCTGGGAGCCGACCAGCCGGCAGCGCGTCCTGGTGACGAACGTCCAGTCCTTCGTGCAGCAGCACTTGCACGACGCGGAGCTGACCCCGCGCACCGTCGCCGCCGCGCACCACATCTCCGTGA
>NZ_JAVSCF010000220.1:0-11002 GCF_031932565.1 Streptomyces sp. B1866 | reverse complement strand
CCCGCCCTTCCGGGGCTGCGCTCCGGGGGGCCTTCGCCCGCGCCCCCGCGGGGCCGGGGCGTCCGGCGCCGGTCGGCGGCGCCCGTACGCGCCGGACGCCGCCGCGGCCGCGGGAGCCGGGGCCGGGAGCCGGGGCCGGGAGAGGCATAGGCGATATTGGTGTAATCTGGAGGTCGACCGGCCGGACACACGCGTGCCCGGCCCGCAAGTGGAGGCTCCGATCTCCCACCTGACCGGCCCGCTGGCCGGCGGGTCATCGGTCAGGCTGCGCCCCGCGGTGTCTCGCGGTGGTGCTCCCGGTCTGTGTGAGGAGCCCCGCCAGCGGTCCGTCCGGGGCGCTTTCGGCGTTCCGGCGGCGGTCCCGCGACCACACACGTGACGCGACCGCCCGCCAGGCGGCCGCGTGGTGCAACCGAGGAGGCCCCATCAGCGCCGAGCCCCGCATCAACGACCGGATTCGCGTCCCCGAGGTGCGACTCGTCGGTCCCAGTGGCGAGCAGGTCGGCATCGTGCCGCTTGCCAAGGCCCTGGAGCTCGCACAGGAGTACGACCTCGACCTGGTCGAGGTGGCGGCGAACGCCCGCCCGCCGGTGTGCAAGCTCATGGACTACGGAAAGTTCAAGTACGAGTCGGCCATGAAGGCCCGTGAGGCGCGCAAGAACCAGGCGCACACGGTGATCAAGGAGATGAAGCTCCGGCCGAAGATCGACCCGCACGACTACGACACCAAGAAGGGTCACGTCGTCCGGTTCCTCAAGCAGGGCGACAAGGTCAAGATCACGATCATGTTCCGCGGGCGCGAGCAGTCCCGGCCCGAGCTGGGCTACCGGCTGCTCCAGCGGCTCGCCGAGGACGTCCAGGAGCTCGGCTTCGTGGAGTCCAACCCGAAGCAGGACGGCCGGAACATGATCATGGTCCTCGGTCCGCACAAGAAGAAGACCGAGGCGATGGCCGAGGCCCGGGAGGCGCAGGCCGCCCGCAAGGCAGGGCGCCAGCCGGGCGCCAGCCCCGCGGAGGAGCCCGCCGAGGAGCCCGCCGAGGCGTGACACCGGCCACGGGGCGCGAGCCCCGTGGCGGCAGAAGGCGGGGCCTCCGGGCCTCGCCGCACAGCACCCGGGGCGCGGGCCCCGTGGAGTACCCGGGGCCGGCGGCCCCGGGAGACACCAACCGAACACCCGACGCCGCCGCGCGCCGGCCGGCGGGCCCCTGCCCAGCCGGAGCCGACGGCGTCCCGACGAGGAGACGACGGCGACATGCCGAAGAACAAGACGCACAGTGGTGCCAGCAAGCGCTTCCGGCTCACCGGTTCCGGCAAGGTGATGCGCCAGCGCGCCGGTCGCCGCCACTACCTCGAGCACAAGCCGTCCACGCTGACGCGCCGCCTGGCGGGCACGACCGAGCTGGCCCCGGCAGACGCCAAGAAGGTCAAGAAGCTGCTCGGCAAGTGACGCGAGCCCCGTCCCGACCGGGGCGGGGTGCGCGTGACGAGCCCCCCGTTGACCCATTCGTTTCCGGGCCGCGTGAGTCACCCGCGGCCCCGTACAAGGAGTTGAACACGTGGCACGCGTCAAGCGGGCAGTGAACGCCCACAAGAAGCGCCGGGCGATCCTGGAGCAGGCCAGCGGCTACCGGGGCCAGCGGTCTCGCCTGTACCGCAAGGCCAAGGAGCAGGTCACCCACTCCCTGGTCTACAACTACAACGACCGTAAGAAGCGCAAGGGCGACTTCCGCCAGCTGTGGATCCAGCGGATCAACGCCGCGGCCCGCGCCAACGGCATGACGTACAACCGCTTCATCCAGGGGCTGAAGGCCGCGAACATCGAGGTGGACCGCAAGATCCTGGCCGACCTCGCGGTCAACGACGCCAACGCGTTCGCGGCGCTCGTCGAGGCCGCTCAGAAGGCCCTTCCGAGCGACGTCAACGCGCCGAAGGCCGCCGCGTAACCGGCGGCCCGCCCTCACCCCACGACGGACCCGCAGGCGACCTGTCGCCTGTGGGTCCGCGCGCGTGCCGCCCCGCGCGCCCGTCCGCGCGTGGAAGCACGCGCGTGGAAGCACCGGAGCGCGGGCCACGGAACCCCGGGCACCGGAAGAACCGAACAGACCGACGAAAGCGCGCGCCCATGGCCACTCCCGAGCTGACCTCCCCGCGCTCGCCGCGCGTCACCGCCGCCCGCCGCCTGGCCAAGCGCGGCTTCCGCGGCAAGGAGCGCCGGTTCCTCGTGGAGGGCCCGCAGGCCGTCCGCGAGGCCACCGCCCACCTCGCCGAGGTCTACGTCACCCCGGAGGCCGCCGAGCGGCACCCGGACCTGGTGGCCGCCGCCCGCGCGGGCGGCGCGCGCGTGGTCACCGCCACCCCCGAGGTGGTCGCGGCGATGTCCGACACCGTCACCCCGCAGGGCGTCGTCGGCGTGTGCCGCTTCGTCGACGTCGGCCTGGCGGACGTGCTCGCCGCCCGGCCCCGGCTGGTCGCCGTCCTCGCGCACGTCCGCGACCCCGGCAACGCCGGGACCGTGCTGCGCTGCGCGGACGCCGCGGGCGCCGACGCGGTCGTGCTCACCGACGCCTCCGTCGACCTGTACAACGCGAAGTGCGTACGGGCCTCGGCCGGCTCCCTGTTCCACCTGCCGGTGGCCGTCGGCGTGCCCGCCGGGCAGGCCGTGAGCGGCCTGCGCGCGGCCGGCCTGCGGGTGCTGGCCGCCGACGGCGCGGGCGAGCGCGACCTGGACGCCGAACTGGACGGCGGCGCCCTCGGCGCCCCCACCGCCTGGGTCTTCGGCAACGAGGCGTGGGGCCTGCCCGAGGAGACCCGGCGGCTCGCCGACGCGGTGGTGCGGGTGCCGATCCACGGCCGGGCCGAGAGCCTGAACCTGGCCACCGCCGCCGCCGTGTGCCTGTACGCCTCCGCCCGTGCGCAGCGCGCACCCGCGGGGTGCCGCTGTGTCACACCGGCCTAGTAGGGTGGCCCTTTCCGGTGGTGGCGAGGACGGCGGCGAGGAGGGGGAGAGGCCATGGACGTCAGGGCCTCCGGCGCCAAGGCGGGCGACCCCCGCGCGCCCGGGGCGCGGCCGCCCGCGGCGCCGCCCCGCGAGCGCGCGGACGGCCCGCCGCAGCCCGCGCCGCGCCCGGACGACCTGCCCGACGGCCTCGTCGTCGCGGACGAGACGGGCCGCGTCACCTGCTTCAACGCCGCCGCCGCCCGGATCACCGACACGCCCGCCGACCGGGCCCTCGGCCGCCCCCTGGAGCGCGCCCTGCCGCTGGAGGACCTGGAGGGCCGCCGCTGGTGGGCGCTGACCGACCCGTACGGCGGGCCGGTCACCCGCGTCGCCCAGCCCGAGCGGAACCTGCTGCTGCCCGGCGGCCGCGAGGTGCTGGTCTCCGCGCGGTACGTGCGCGAGCGGCCCACCGCGCCGGTGCGCCGCGTCGTGGTCTCGCTGCGCAGCACCGAGACCCGCCGCCGCACCGAGCGCAGCCACGCCGAGCTGATCGCCACCGTCGCCCACGAGCTGCGCTCCCCGCTCACCTCCGTGAAGGGCTTCACGGCCACCCTGCTGGCCAAGTGGGACCGGTTCACCGACGACCAGAAGCGGCTGATGCTGGAGACCGTCGACGCCGACGCCAACCGCGTCACCCGCCTGATCGCCGAGCTGCTGGACATCTCCCGTATCGACTCCGGCCGCCTGGAGGTGCGCCGCCAGCCCGTCGACGTGACCGCCGCCGTGCGCCGCCACGTCCAGGCGCACACCGCGGCCGGCCAGTGCCCGGAGCGGTTCGTCATCCGCGTCCGCGAGCCGCTGCCCCCGCTGTGGGCAGACCCGGACAAGATCGACCAGGTGCTCGGCAACCTCCTGGAAAACGCGGTGCGGCACGGCGAGGGAACTGTCACCATCGAGGTGGCGCCGGCGCCGCCCCCGCGGGGCGGCGAGCGCGCCGCCGGCAGCGCCCAGGCCGGCGACACCGCCGCGCGCGCAGAGAGGACCGCCGTCACCGTGAGCGACGAGGGTCCGGGGATTCCCGAGGAGTCGATGGGCCGCGTGTTCACCCGCTTCTGGCGGGGCAGCAAGCGCGGCGGCACCGGCCTCGGGCTGTACATCGTCAAGGGCATCATCGAGGCCCACGGCGGCACCATCAGCGTCGGCCGGGCCCCCGGCGGCGGCGCCCGGTTCCGATTTACCCTGCCCGTGGGCGCCCCGGCCGGCCTGGCCTGACGCCGCCCACGGGCCACGGCGCACGCCGCGCCCCGTAGACTCGACTGTCGGCACCAGGGCGTCCCAGGCACCCGCGGCGCCGCGACGCCCCATGGCACCGGCGGCGCCGGCCGCGGGCGTCGCGGGCGCGGCGGCCGGCCGGGCCGCGCGTCCGCCGCGGCGGACGAAGCCGAGCCAAAGCCAACCGGAAGCACGGGAAGAGATGTCGGCACCCAACAAGTCGTACGACCCGGTCGAGGTCGAGGCACTGAAACCGGAGGAGGTCGCCCGGGTGACGGAGGCGGCCCTCGCCGCCATCGCCGCCGCGCCGGACCTCGGCGCGCTGCGCGAGGTGAAGATCGCGCACGCCGGCGACCGCTCGCCGCTGGCACTGGCCAACCGCGAGATCGGCGCCCTGCCGCCGCAGGCCAAGGCCGAGGCCGGCCGGCGCGTCGGGCAGGCGCGCGGCGCGGTGAACAAGGCCCTCGCCGCCCGGCAGGCGGAGCTGGAGGCCGAGCGCGACGCGCGCGTGCTGGTCGAGGAGGCGGTGGACGTCACCCTGCCGCACGACCGCGTGCCCGCGGGCGCCCGGCACCCGATCACCACCCTCGCCGAGCGCATCGAGGACGTCTTCACCGCCATGGGCTACGCGGTCGCCGAGGGCCCCGAGGTCGAGACCGAGTGGCACAACTTCGACGCGCTGAACTTCCCGCCCGACCACCCGGCCCGCGAAGCCCAGGACACGTTCTTCGTACGCGCCCCCGGCGGCGACCGGCACGCCGAGGACGCCAGGGGCTCCTCGTCGGGCGTCGTGCTGCGCACGCACACCTCGCCGGTGCAGATCCGCTCGCTGCTCGACCGTGAGCCCCCGGTGTACGTGGTCTGTCCGGGCCGCACCTTCCGCACCGACGAGCTGGACGCCACCCACACGCCCGTCTTCCACCAGGTCGAGCTGCTGGCCGTGGACGAGGGCCTGACCATGGCGGACCTCAAGGGCACGCTGGACCACATGGTCCAGGCGCTGTTCGGCGAGGACATGACCACCCGGCTGCGCCCGAACTTCTTCCCCTTCACCGAGCCGTCCGCCGAGATGGACATGCGGTGCTACGTGTGCCGCGGCGCCTCGGTCGGCAACCCCGACCGGCCCTGCCGGACCTGCTCCAGCGAGGGCTGGATCGAGTTGGGCGGCTGCGGCATGGTCAACCCGCGGGTGCTGGTGGCCTGCGGCGTGGACCCCGAGCGCTACAGCGGCTTCGCCTTCGGCTTCGGCATCGAGCGGATGCTGATGTTCCGGCACAACGTGGACGACATGAGAGACATGGTCGAGGGTGACGTGCGCTTCACCCGGCCCTTCGGGATGGAGATCTGATGCGGGTCCCGCTTTCCTGGCTGCGGGAGTACGTCGACCTGCCGGCCGGCGAGACCGGCCGCGACGTGCAGGCCAGGCTCATCTCGGCCGGCCTGGAGGTCGAGACCGTCGAACAGCTCGGCGCCGGGCTCAAGGGCCCCCTGGTCGTCGGCCACGTGCTGGCCGTCGAGGAGCTGGAGGGCTTCAAGAAGCCCATCCGCTACTGCCAGGTCGACGTCGGGCAGGCCGGGGGCACCTCCCAGGCCGAAGGCTCTGGGGGCGGCACCGGCCGGCCGCAGAACATCGTCTGCGGCGCCACCAACTTCCAGGCCGGCGACAAGGTCGTCGTCGTGCTGCCGGGCGGCGAGCTGCCCGGCGGGTTCGCGATCAGCGCCCGCAAGACCTACGGCCGCGTGTCCGAGGGCATGATCTGCTCCGCCAGGGAGCTGGGCATGTCCGACGAGCTCCCCCGGCCCGGGGGCCGGGAGGTGCCCCCAGGCATCATCGTGCTGCCGCCCGAGCTCGAACCGGGCACCGACGCCATAGAGCTGCTTCAGCTGGTGGACGAGGTCCTGGACATCGCCGTCACCCCGGACCGCGGCTACTGCCTGTCCCTGCGCGGCGTCGCCCGCGAGGCGGCCACCGCCTACGGGCTGCCGCTGCGCGACCCGGCCCTGCTGGACGTGCCCGCGCCCAACGGCTACGGCTACCCGGTGCGGATCGCCGACCCGGCCGGCTGCGACCGCTTCACCGCCCGCACCCTCACCGGCCTGGACCCCGAGGCGCGCTCCCCGATCTGGCTGACCCGCCGCCTGCAGAAGGCCGGGATGCGGCCGGTCTCGCTCGTCGTCGACGTCACCAACTACGTGATGCTCGAACTCGGCCAGCCGCTGCACGCCTACGACCGCTCCCGCCTGGAGGGGCCCATCGGCGTGCGGCGCGCCGCACGGGGCGAGAAGCTGACCACCCTCGACGGCACCGCGCGCGTCCTGGACCCCGAGGACCTGGTCATCACCGACGACCGCGGGCCGATCGGCCTGGCCGGCGTCATGGGCGGCGCGCACACCGAGATCGCCGACACCGTCACCGACGCGGAGACCGGCCGGGTGGACGGCACCACCGACGTCGTCATCGAGTCCGCCCACTTCGACCCGGTGTCCGTCGCCCGCACCGCCCGGCGGCACAAGCTGTCCTCCGAGGCGTCCCGCCGCTACGAGCGCGGCGTGGACCCGGCCGCGGCCGCCGCCGCCGCGCAGCGCACCGTCGACCTGCTGGTGCTGCTCGCGGGCGGCACCGCCGGGGCCGGCGTCACCGAGGTGGCCGCGCCCGCCGCGCCGCGCACCGTCACCCTGCGCGCGGACCACCCGGACCGCGTCGCGGGCGTGGCCTACGGCCGCGAGACCGTGGTGCGCCGCCTGCAGCAGGTCGGCTGCGGCGTGGAGGGCGCCGACGAGCTGGTCGTCACCCCGCCCACCTGGCGTCCCGACCTGCGCGACCCGAACGACCTCGCCGAGGAGGTCATCCGGCTCGAAGGCTACGAGAACCTGCCCGCCACGCTGCCGCGGCCGCCCGCCGGCGGAGGGCTGACCGAGTCCCAGCGGCTGCGCCGCCGGGTCGGCCGCGCCCTGGCCGGCGCCGGGTTCACCGAGACGCCGACGTACCCGTTCCTCGGCGAGGAGGTCTTCGACCACTTCGGCCTGGCCGAAGACGACCCCGACCGGCGCGTCGTCCGCCTGGCCAACCCGCTGTCGGACACCGAGCCCGCGCTGCGCACCACCCTGCTGCCCGGGCTGCTGGCCGCGCTGCGCCGCAACGCCGGCCGCGGCGAGCAGGACCTCGCCCTGTTCGAGACCGGCCTGGTCTTCCGGCCGACCGGCCACGAGCCGCCCGCCGTGCTGCCGCCCGTCGACCGCCGGCCGACGGACGAGGAGCTGGCCGCCCTGGACGCGGCGCTGCCGCCCCAGCCGCGCCGCGTCGCCGCCGTGCTGGCCGGCGCCCGGGAGCGGCCGGGCTGGTGGGGCCCGGGCCGCCCCGCGACGTGGGCCGACGCCGTCGAGGCGGGCCGGGCGGTCGCGCGCGAGGCGGGCGCCGAGCTGATCGCGCGCCAGGCCCGGCGCGCCCCCTGGCACCCGGGCCGGTGCGCGGCGCTGCTGGTCGTCGTGGACGGCGAGGAGACCCTGGCCGGGCACGCGGGCGAGCTGCACCCCAGGGTGACCAAGGCGCTCGGCCTGCCGGAGCGCACCAGCGCCCTGGAGGTCGACCTCGACCTGCTGGAGCGGGCGGGCCAGGGCGTCGTGCGGGCCCCGCGCGTGTCGGCGTTCCCGGTGGCCACCCAGGACGTCGCCCTGGTCGTGGACGCGTCGGTCGCCGCGGCGGACGTCGAGGCGGCGCTGCGCGCGGGAGCGGGCGACCTGCTGGAGTCGCTGCGCCTGTTCGACGTCTTCACCGGCGAGCAGCTCGGCGAGGGCAGGAAGTCCCTGGCCTACGCCCTGCGCTTCCGCGCCCCCGACCGCACGCTGACGGCCGAGGAGGCGTCCGCGGCCCGCGACGCGGCCGTCGCGGAGGCCGTGGAGCGCACGGGCGCGGTCCTGCGCGGCGTCTGACACCGGCGGCGGCCGCCGCCCGGGGCCCGGCTGCCGCCGGTCGGCCCCGGGCGGCGGGCCGCCGGGCCTCGGCGGTGGTCCGCGGGGCCCCTACCGGCGCGGGCCGAAGGCCCGCGGCGCGTACGCCCCGCGCCCGTCGCTCCGCGCGTCCCGTACGCCGCGCGGTCCCGCGTGACGCGTTTCGGGTCGTTTCACACGCTCTTCCGCCGTCTCGGACAACCTCGTACAACCTTGTGCGACCTCGTACAAGAGGACGGCTCATCTCACTCGTTCGGGTGAGAACCATCCGCTAGCGGGTCATTTCGGGGCGGACCGCAGTCAGAATCGTGCCGGTCGCCACGGCTCGTCGCACCACGGTCATCTGGGCCCGGCAGACCGCCTCATTGGGCTGCTAGGGGGACCGCATGACGGGGACGAGGGCGGTTGGCGACGCGTACGCGCGGTCGCCGCGCCTATGGCGGATGTTCGGCTTCGCACTGCCGTGCCTGTGGGTGCTGGGGGTCGTCGTCTGGGGGCTGGCGTGCCCGTACCAGGCGCAGCTGGTGCAGCTCCTGGCCGCCGCGCCGGCCGTCGCCTACGCCAGCAGCGGCCGCCGCCAGTGCCTGCTGCTCGGCGCGGTGAGCGCGCTGTTCGCCCTGGTCTCGCTGGTGCCGCTCGACCCGTTCGACACCGTGGGCCGCCACGAGGACCTGGGCACCCGGCTGGCCACCTGCGCCACCATCCTCGTCGTCGTCGGCGGGTGCTATCTGACCACCGGCCGCAGGCAGCGGCTGGTCCGGGAGCTGGAGCAGGCCCGGCGGGTGGCCACCGCCGCCCAGGAGGTGGTGCTGCGCCCGCTGCCCGCCTGCCTCGACGGGCTGGCGCTCGCCGGCGGGCACCTGTCGGCGAGCCGCGGCGCCACGGTCGGCGGCGACCTGTACGAGGCACTGTCCACGCCGTACGGGGTGCGGGTCGTCATGGGCGACGTGCGCGGCCACGGCCTGGCCGCCATGGGCACGGTCGCCGCCGTGCTCGGCAGCTTCCGCGAGGCCGCCCACGACGAGCCGGACCTCGGCGGCGTGCTGCGCCGCCTGGACCGGGCCCTGGACCGGCACCTGCGCGAGCGCGCGCGGGGCGCGGGCACGGGAGTGTGGGGAGCCGACCCGGAGCCGCCGGTCACCGAGGACTTCGTGACCGTCCTGCTGCTCCAGATCGGCCGCGACGGGGACGTGACGGTGCTCAACTGCGGCCACCCGTGGCCGTACCGGCTGCGCGGGCGGCCGCCGGGCCGCGGCCGGGCCCGGCAGATCACGCCCGGCGACGCCCTGCCGCCGCTGGGGGCCTTCCCGCTGCCCGCCGACCTGCCCGTGGTGCGGGCCCCGCGGCTGCTGCCCGGCGACGCCCTCGTGCTGTACACCGACGGGGCCGAGGACGCGCGGGACGCCCGGGGCGCGTTCTTCCCGCTGGGCTCCGCGCTGGCCGAGGCCGCCGGCCCCGGCCCGGTGGTGCCCGCGGCGGTGGTCGAGCGGGTCCGTGCGGCGGTGCTGCGCCACACCGGCGGCCGGCCCGCCGACGACGTGGCCCTGCTGGTGGTGCGCAACGACCGCCCGCGCGCACGGACCGCGCCGGTGGCCCCGCGGCGCGCCCCGGTCCCCGGGCCGGTCGTGACCATCGCGGGCGCGGCGGTCGAGCGGGTCGCGGGCCGGCGGGCCGCCTCCCGCCCGGCCGGCCGGTGCAACCGGGGGTGACGGCGGCGGCCCGCGCGCCGCGTGCCGGGCGTGCCGGGTCGTAAGCGGAGCGGCCGGTCCCGGGCCGGCCCGGGTGCCAGCCGGGTGCCTGCCGGGTCAGCCGGTTGTCAGTTCAGTACGTGTAGAAGCCCGCGCCCGTCTTGCGGCCCAGCCGCCCCGCCTCGACCATCCGCAGCAGCAGCGGGGGAGCGGCGTACAGCGGCTGCTTGTGTTCCCCGTACATCGAGTCCGCGATGGCCGCCACCGTGTCCAGGCCGATCAGGTCCGACAGCTTCAGCGGGCCCATCGGGTGCGCGCAGCCCAGCTCCATGCCGTCGTCGATGTCCTCCCGGCCGGCGATGCCGGACTCCAGCATCCGGATCGCGGCCAGCAGGTACGGGATCAGCAGTGCGTTGACGACGAAGCCGGAGCGGTCGCGGGCGCGGATCGCGTGCTTGCGCAAGGACTCCCGCACCAGCGCCTCGGCGCGGGCCACGGTGTCCTCCGCGGTGGTCAGCGCCGGGACCAGCTCGACCAGGCGCTGCACCGGGGCGGGGTTGAAGAAGTGCAGGCCCAGCACCTGGCCGGGGCGGCCGGTGGCGACGGCGAGCCGCACCAGGGGGATGGAGGAGGTGTTCGAGGCCAGGATCGCGTCGGGCCGGACCACGATCCGGTCCAGGGCGCGGAACACCTCCGTCTTGACCCGCTCGTCCTCCACGACCGCCTCGATGACCAGGTCGCGGTCGGCCAGCCGGCCGAGGTCGGTGGTGAAGTCCAGCCGGTCCAGCGCCGCGTCCCGCTCCGCCGCGCTGATCTTGCCGCGCCCGGCGGCCCGGTCCAGGGAGCCGACCAGCCGGGCCCGGCCCCGCTCCAGGTCCTCCCCGGTGGTCTCGGTGACCCGCACGTCCAGGCCGGACCGCGCGCACACCTCCGCGATGCCCGCGCCCATCTGCCCGCAGCCCACCACGCCGACCCGTCGGATGTCGTTCACCCTCGTGCCTTTCGCCTTCTCCGCGCGGGCCGAGCGGGCCGCGCAGCCCGCGTGCGGCCGCGTCCGCGCGCCCGTACGGCAGGGCGCACCCCTCGACGGTACCCGCCGCCGCCGGGCCGGGCCGGAAACCTCCGCGGCGCCGGTGCGGCCGCCCCACCGGCGTC
>NZ_JAVSCF010000219.1:9861-11048 GCF_031932565.1 Streptomyces sp. B1866 | reverse complement strand
CCGGGCCGGGCCGGGGCGCCGGGCCGGCCCGGGGCGCCGAAAACCCTTAGGCCGCCGCCGGACCCCGTCCGTACGATGACCGGCATGCGCATCCTGCCGGTGCCCTTCGACCACCCCGACGCCGTCAAGCTCAACGACCTGGTCCAGCTGGAGTACGTTGCGCGCTACGGCGAGGGGGACGTGACCGCGATGGCGGCGGCCCACTTCGACCCGCCGCACGGGCTCTACCTCCTGGCGTACGACACCGCGGACCGCCCGGTGGCCACCGGCGGCTGGCGCGCCCAGGACCACGGCGACACGGGGTTCTCGGACGGGGACGCCGAGATCAAGCGCATGTACGTGGTGCCCGAGGCGCGCGGGCTCGGGCTCGCCCGCCGCATACTGGCCCGGCTGGAGGACAGCGCCCGCGCGGCCGGGCGGGTGCGCATGGTGCTGGAGACCGGGCTCAAGCAGCCCGAGGCCGTCGCCCTGTACGAGTCCAGCGGCTACCGGCCGACGGCGAAGTTCGGCATGTACCGCCACGCCGGCGACAGCGTCTGCTACGCCAAGCCGCTGTGAGCGTCCCGCGCCCGCCGAGCCCGTGACCCGCGCCGGACGGCCCCGGCGGCGCACGTCACACCGCGGCAGGACCTCACAGCAGGCGCAGCTGCGTGTCCCGGGGCCTGCGGCGCGGGCCCGCCTCCCCCACCCGCTCGCACACGTCCGAGCCGAGGGCGGCCAGGAACGGCGACGGCGCGGCCTTGCGCACGGACCCCTGCCGCAGGCGCTCCCCGGCGTGGCTGAGGTACAGGTGCCGCTGCGCGCGGGTCATGCCGACGAACAGCAGCCGCCGCTCCTCGCGCACCGCCTCCTCCCGCTCCTCGGCCTCCTCGGCACCGGCCGCGCCCGGCGCGGCCCCCGGGAAGCGCAGCGGCAGCAGCCCGTCCTCGCAGCCGACCACGAACACCACCGGGAACTCCAGGCCCTTGGAGGCGTGCAGCGTCAGCAGCGAGATCCGGTCGGCGCGCGGGTCCCAGGTGTCCACCTCGACGCCGAGCGCCAGCTCCGCGCGGAACCGGTCCAGGTCCGCACCGCACCGGTCGGCCAGCGGCGCGAGCAGGTCCACGGCCGTGTGCACCTCGGCGGCGGCCTCGTCCCGCCCGGACTGGTCCCGCCCGGACTGGTCCCGCCCGGACTGGTCCCGCCCG
>NZ_JAVSCF010000219.1:0-9838 GCF_031932565.1 Streptomyces sp. B1866 | reverse complement strand
CTGGTCCCGCCCGGACTGGTCCCGCCCGGACTGGTCCCGCCCGGACTGGTCCCGTCCGGCCTGGTCCCGTCCGGCCTGGGGCAGCCGCTCCAGCACGGCGCCGGCGGCCCGCCGCACCCGGTCGCGCACCGTACGGCCCGTACCGCCCGCGCTGCCCGTACCGTCCGTACCGCTCACGCCGTCCGTACGGCCGGTGTCCGCGGACTCGTACGCCAGCTCGGCCACGATCCGCTCCACACCGGGCCGGTCGGCGAGCCGGTCGTGCGAGCGCTTCTGGAACGGCAGCCCGGCCTGCGTCAGCGCGTCCGCCACGGCGCGGGCCTGCCGGTCGGTGCGGTAGAGCACCGCGAAGTCCGAGAAGCCCAGGGCCGGCGAGCCGTCGGAGTCCACCCGGCCGCTGTCGAGGGAGTGGAAGGACGCTCCGCCCAGCAGCTGCTCGATCGTACGGGCCACGAACGACGCCTCGGCCTGCTCGGTCGCCGCGTGGTGGCGGCCCACCAGCGCCGCGCCGTGGTCGCCCATCGGCCGCAGGGTGCGGCCGGGGACGAGGGTGGTGGGCGCGACGACCTGGAGGGCGGCGGTCAGCACGTTCGCGCTGGAGCGGTAGTTGCGGGTCAGGTGGACGGTGCGGGCGGCGGGAAAGTCCTCCTGGAAGCGCAGGAAGAAGCCGACGTCGGCGCCGCGGAACCGGTAGATGGCCTGGTCCGGGTCGCCGATCGCGGTGAGGTCGCCGTCGGGCGGGGCGAGGCGGCGCAGCAGGCGGTACTGCTGCTCGTCCACGTCCTGGTATTCGTCCACCGAGATCCACTGATAGCGCTCGCGGTAGGCGGCGGCCAGGTCCGGGTCGGACTCCAGCAGGGCGACGGGCAGCGTGATCAGGTCGTCGAAGTCGACCAGGCCGCGCTCGCGCAGCACGCGCGTGTACCGCTCCGCGGCCTCCGCGGCCTCCGGGTCCGGCGCGCCGCCGCCCCGGCGCAGCCGGGTGAGCGCGTCCAGCAGGCGCCGGGCCCGCCGCTCGTCGCCGGTCGCCTCGGCGGCGACGGCGAGCTGCTGGGCCTGGTCGGCGATGCCGAAGTCGGGCCGCAGCCCGGCCCGTTCGTGCTGCTCGCGCAGCAGGATCCGGCCCAGGGAGTGGAAGGTGGCGATGGTCAGCCGTGGCGCGTGCGCGGGCGCCAGCGCGGCCATCCGCTCCGCCATCTCCTCTGCGGCGCGGCGGGTGAAGGTGATCGCCAGGCACTGCTCGGGCGGCACGCCGCGCTCGGTCACCAGGTGGGCCACGCGGTGGGTGAGCGTGCGGGTCTTGCCCGTGCCGGGACCGGCGATGATCAGCAGCGGCCCGCCGGGGGTCTCGGCGGCGGCGCGCTGCTCGGGGTCGAGGCCGTCCAGCAGCGAGCCGGTGGCGGGAGTCCGCCGCCCGGCGGATCCGCCCGCGGCGGACTCCCGCCCGGCGGACGGGCTTTCGGCAGGCGGGTTCTCGGCGACCGGGGCGGGCTCGGCGGCGCGCCGCGCCCCGGCCCCGCCGCCCTTCGGCTTCCTCCCCGCGCCCGCCGGGCCGGTCCGCTGACCCGGTACGGACGCGCCCGCCGCGCCGCCGTCGCCCGCCGCCTGCCCGAACAGGTCGTCGTCGAAGAGCGCGGGCGCGGTCGGCCCTGACGTCTTCAGCTCGCCGGGCTCGAACAGCCGGATCACGCCGTACTCCCCGTCGTATCCGGCGTCCCGGATCACCTCGCCGCGCCGCAGCCGCGCGACGGCCTCCCCCAGCGGCGTCGAGTGGGCGCCGAGGTCGTCCACCGGCACCTCGCCCAGGATGGACAGCTCGGGGCCCAGGGCGGCGGTCAGCCTGTCGATCTCTCCCTGGACCTTCTTGCTCTTCGGCCCCACGCCCAGGATCTCGCTCATGATCTCCGGCAGCGGCACGAGGCTGAGGAAGTCGGGGGCGCCCTCGGGCCGTACCGCCTCGGGCCGGTCGGCCAGCTCCTCGACCCGGCTGAGCACGCCGACCGTCAGCGGCTTGCGGCACACCGGGCAGGTGCCGCCGTGCTCGCGCGTCTCGTGCGGCTCCATCCGCACGCCGCACTTGCGGTGCCCGTCGACGTGGTACTTGCCCTCCTCGGGGAAGAACTCGACCGACCCCGCGTGCCCGTCGCCGGTCTCCAGCGCCCGCCGGATGGCGAAGTAGTCCAGGTCGGTGTCGAACAGCGTGGTCTCGCGGCCGAGCATGGGCGGCGAGTGCGCGTCGGAGTTGCTGACCATGCGGAAGCGGTCCAGGCCGGAGATCCGCCAGTTCATGGCCGGGTCGCTGGACAGGCCGGTCTCCAGCGCGAAGATGTGGTCGGACAGGTCGAGGTAGCAGTCCTCGATCGCGTCGAAGCCGGACTTGGAGCCGAGCACCGCGAACCACGGCGTCCACACGTGGGCGGGCACCAGGTAGCCGCCGCTGCCGCACTCCAGCGCGGTCTCCAGCAGGTCGCGGGAGTCCAGGCCGAGGATGGGACGGCCGTCGGAGCCGAGGTTGCCGATCCGGCCCAGCCTGCGGTTGAACTCGGCGGCCGCGTCGAAGTCCGGCATGTACACCAGGTGGTGGACCTTGCGGGTGCGCTCGCCGCGCTTGTAGATGGTGGAGATCTCCACCGACAGCATGAACCGCACCGGCCGGGCCGCCACGCTGGGCGGCAGCCTGCGGGCGATGTCCCGGTCGAGGTCGTCGCGCAGCCGGAACAGCCCCGGCTCGGCGGGCACCAGGTTCTCGCGCAGGTGGTCGAACCACGCCGGGTGGGTGAAGTCGCCCGTACCCACCAGCGTGATGCCCTTGCGCCGCGCCCACCAGGTCAGGTGCTCCAGGTCGCAGTCCCTGCTACAGGCCCGGGAGTACTTCGAGTGGATGTGGAGGTCGGCATGGAAGCGCACCCGCCGCATCCTTCCACACCTCGCGGCCCCGCTCCCGCCGCCGCGAACTCCCCCGAACGGGAGGGCCGGTGACCGGCCGAGAGGGCCCACCCGAAAGTTACCGGGGGAAAGTCGCGCGGCGGCCGGGAACCGGCGCGGCGCGTGGGCAAGGTAGAGATGCCGAACGCCGGTGACAGGTGTGAACCAGGGAGGCCGCAGAAGGTGACAACTCCGGGAACCGACCGCGAGGGAGAGCGGGACGGCTTAACGCCGGCGCTCGCCGACGACCTCGCCGCCCGCTGCGCGGGCGCCCCCGCCGAACTGGCCGACCTGTACCGGCACGCGCTGCTGCCCCCGGGCAAGCTGCTGCGCCCGCTGCTGGTCGCCGAGTCGGCCGCGGCCGTGGGCGGTTCGCCGGGGCAGGTGCTGCCCGCGGCGTCCGCCGTGGAACTGCTGCACGTGGGCACGCTCGTCCACGACGACATCATCGACGGGGACACGGTGCGCAGGGGCCGCGCCGCGGTCCACTACCGGTTCGGGTCCCACCGGGCGGTCGTGGGCGGCGACGCGCTGTTCTTCCAGGCGTTCGACGCGCTGGCCGAGTGCGCGCGGCGCGGCGTCCCGGCCGACCGGATCGTACGGGCCTGCGCCGCGCTGGCCACCGCCGGGCGGGACCTGTGCCGCGGCGTCACCCGCGAGCTGGACCAGGCGGGCACCCCGCGCCTGGCGCTGGGCGCCTACCTGGAGATGGCCGGGCTGAAGACCTCGCCCCTGTTCGGCGGCGCCTGCCGGATCGGCGCCGTGCTCGCGGGCGCGGACGACGGGCCGGCGGCGGCGCTCGGCGCGTACGGGCACGCGCTGGGCATCGCCTTCCAGGCCCGGGACGACCTGCTCGCCTACGAGGCGCCGCCCGAGACCACCGGCAAGCCCGCCGCGAGCGACCTGGACAACCACCGGCCCACGCTGCCGGTCCTGCTGGCCCACCAGCGCGGCACCGCCCAGGAGCGGATGGTGGTCGAGGCGCTGCTCGCCCAGGGCGGCCGCAGCCCCGCCGCGCACGCCCGGATGCGCCGCATCCTGGCGCGCACCGGGGCGCTGGACGCGGCGGGCGAGGTGATCGACGCGCACGTGGAGCGCTGCCACCGGGCGCTGGCCGAGCTGCCGACCGGTCCGGCCGTGGCGCGGCTGGCCGCGCTGGCGGACCGGCTGCGGCGGCGGCCGGGAGCGGCGCCGGGGGACGCGTAGCGGGACGGGCTCGGCGGCGCGTTCGGCCGCGGCGCACCGGGCCCGGTGGGCCGCCCGCTTCTGCGGCGCGTACGTCCTACACGTCCGGATCCGGCCGAATTCCGGGCCGGGCGGGCCACGGTGACCGGGCGGGCCACGGCCCGAGGGCCGCGGCCCGCGCGGCGGTCAGGCGGCGGGCGGTCCGGCGAACAGGTCCCGTACGAACGGGATGGTGTCCGGCAGCGAGGCCGTCATGGTGGCGCTGTGGTCGGCCCCGTCGTAGCTGCGGAAGGTGAACTTCTGGCCGTTCAGGGTCAGGTCGGCGGCCAGCTTCCAGTTCAGCGGCGCGGGCACGTCCTGGTCGGCGGTGCCCTGCCCGATGAAGAACGGCCGGTCGTACCCGGACACGGGGACGTCCATCACCGGGTGCGCCGTCCTGCCGAAGTCGCCGAGGCCCAGCGGCTTGCGCAGCAGTTGCCGCAGCTCGACGTCCTCGACCCGGCGCTCCAGGTCGGCGTAGCACAGCCGCTCGGCGTCGGCGACGACCTCGGCGCCGAGCGGGCTGAGGTAGTCCGCCATGTCGAAGTCGGGGCGCGCCGCCTGGAGGCCGCGGAAGATGTACGCGAAGTAGGCGACCGTCGCCGGGCCCACGACGTCGGGCGTCAGCGGGCCGACCAGCAGGGTGGCCACCGACACGATGTTGGACGCCGGGCCGGTGGCCACCGCGCCGCGGTAGTCCAGCTCGGGCCCGTACCGGGTGGCCAGGGACGCGGTGACCAGCGCCGCCTGGCCGCCCTGCGACTGGCCGATCGCCACCCACTTGCGCGACAGCGCGCCGTCGACGGCCCGGCCGGCCCGCACCATGTCCACCGCGGCCTGGCCCTCGGCGCGCCCGTCGAGGTAGGCGTGCACGCCCGGCGTGCCGAGGCCGATGTAGTCGGTGGAGACGACGGCGTAGCCCTGGGACATCCAGGTGGCCAGGTAGGTCATGTCGCGCTGGGAGCGCCCGGCCGTGGAGGGCGCGCAGGAGTCGTCCAGGCCGACCGTGCCGTGGGTCCACGACACCACCGGCCAGCCGCCCTCCGGCGCCTTGCCCTCGGGGACGAACACCGCTCCGCTGGACAGCGCGGGGTGTCCGAGCGAGTCGGTGGTCCGGTAGGTGACGCGGTAGGCCCGGCCGGTGCCCGCCACCCACAGCGCGCGCGGCAGGTCGGTGACCGAGACCACCGTGCCGGGCGTCGCGGGCCCCTGCGGCGGGTCGGCGGCGTACGCGGAGCCGACCAGCGGCGCGGCCATCAGGGCGATGGCGGCCACGGTGGCGAGTATGCGGCGTTTCATCCCGGTCGTCCCCTCACGGCTCACGCTGGTTGAGCCCGGTCGAGCTGTTGGAGCGTGGCACGGATGGTGAACGGCGAAACTATAAGAGGAAAATCTGCCAGCGGACCAGGGGTGAGCCGGGCACGGACACGGCCGCCGGGCCGACCGGCCCCGAAAGCACCGCGCCACCGCCGATATCGGGTGTGACGGTCAGGTGGGACGGATCAGGTGTACCGGCGGCCCATGAGCGCGGCGAAGGCGGCCGGATCGGCGTCGAAGCCCCGCAGGGCCTCGGCGAACGCCCATTCGCCGTCCTGCCTGCGGGCGAACTCCCCGACGGTCGCCGCCGTGCTCCCCGCGACGCCGGAAAAGTCGTCGGCGGTCAGCTCGGTGTATCCCTCCGCGACCCGCACGGCGGTGCGCGGCACCTCGCCGAACGTCTTGCGGCCCGCACCCTGCTGGATGGCCACGCCGACCACCACCCGGCCGTATGCCGGGGCCAGCCGGTCCAGCTCCAGGGTCATGACCTCGTCGTCCCCGAAGCCCTGACCGGTGCGGCTGTCTCTGTTGAGGGTGATCGTCCCGTCGGGCGACCGGCTGTCGAAGTGCACGAGGTACACGGGCCGGCCGTACGGATCGGCCGCGGAGTAGACCGCCGCGATGATGTCGAGGTCATTGGCCGTCTCACCGGGGGGACTCGGGTCCCACCTCAGCGACACCTGGACCCTGCCGAGCCCCTTGTTCGGATTGCTCACCAGACTTCCCTTCCCCCCGGACTGTGCTGGTGCGGGACGGTCCGCGGTCAATGGTCTCCATGATATCGCCGCGGGCGCCAGGGGTTTTTCCGTATCAGCGGCGGGAAGCGGCGGCCGACTCGCCGGACGGCAGGCGTTCCGGACGCAACCGCGGGATCGCGTGGCGGATTTCCGCCGTGCACGCGTCGATAGCCCGGCCGGCCGTGTCGATCACCAGGTGGTCGCGCTGCCAGGGCTCGTACTCGCGGGTGACGATGTCGTGCCAGGTGGGCGGCGCGAACCCGGGGATGTCCACGGCGCGCTCGGTGGCCCGCCGCTCGTGCTCCGCCGGATCCGAGCAGACGACCTCCACCTCGGCGACGGGCACGCCGGCCCGTACGGCCACGTCCCACCAGGCGTCGCGGGTGACGGCCAGGGGGTTGACGCACTCGGCGATCACCGTGAGCCCCTGGCGCAGGTGGTCCTCGGCCAGCGCGTACCCGACGACGTAGCCGACCGGGCCCACGGGGTGCCGCCCGAGACCGGCCCGGACGATCGCCTGCTCGACGGTGTCGATGCGCAGGTGAACGGCGCCGATCTGGCGGGCGAGGGCGCGCGCCAGCGTCGTCTTACCGGTTGCGGGCAGCCCGCACATGATGATGAGCATGGTTCATCATGCTCCCTGATCGGGTGTACCGACCCGGTACCTGCCCGCACTTTCCGGACCCGGCGGCCCACTTCGGACGCCCTCCCCCGCCACGGGTCGCCGCACGGCGGGTTCCCGTCGGCCCACCGGGAACCCGCCGTGAATGCGCCACTCGAAACACGCTGTGAACGTCCCGGGGAAGGAAGCGGTTTGCTGGCGTAACGCAATCCCGTCGCCGCCGCCCGGGCCATAGCGGAGTGCCGACGATCTCCCTCGCCTATAGTGCCTATAGTTGCGGCATGGCGCGCCGGAGCATTGTCGACGAGGTCACCGACCGCATCGCTCTTCAGATCGCTTCGGGCCGGTTCCAGGCCGGGGAGCGGCTGCCGTCCATCCGGCGGCTCGCCGACGCCCACGACATCAATCCTGCCACGGTCCAGCAGGTTCTCGGACGATTGCGGGCGGCCGGGTTCGTGGAGGCCCACCAAGGGGTCGGCGTCGTCGTCTGCGATTTCCAGCTCTACGGCGGCCTGGAGACGTGGCGCTACATCTTCCGCTTCTCCCGCCGCCTTCCCGACCTCGCGGTCAAGCTCCTCCAGGGCGTCCTGGAGACGCTGCACATCTTCTACGAGGCGTACCTGCGCAAGATCGCGGCCAGCCCCGGGGCGTACGACCCCAAGCCGCTGCGCCGCGCCCTGGGCCGGCTCGAACTGTTGGTCAGCGCCGAGGATGTGACGCCTCAGGACCTGCACCGGGGCATGCTGCAACTGCTGCGCAGCGGCTTGGTCGCGCTCGGCGGCAGCGTGGAGTTGGGCGTGCTCAACTCGATGGGCGGCATGCTGGGCGAGTTCCCCGAGGCGCTGGACGCGGTGTACCGCCGGCCCTCCGAGGTCGTGTGGTGGTGGGGGCAGGTCATCACGGCCTGGGAGGACGGCTCCCTCGACCTGGAGTCGGGCCACCAGGCGCTGGCGCTGCTCGACGCCTGGCACGAGGAGGTCCTGACGCGGCTGCGGGACCGGCTCGACGCGCAGGGGCCTCTTTCCGGCTGACGGCTCGTCCGGCGACGCGCCGCCGCCGGCCTTCTGGGAATCTCCGGGAATGGCGGGAAGCGCCGGAGGCGGCAGCGGTGGCCGGAAACCGGCGGAGAACGCCGGAGACCGGAACGGAGACTTCCTGAGAGGCCACGGGAAACCGGCGGGGAAGCGGCGGGAAGAACCCGGGAAAACCACCGGCGACAACGCGGCGAACCGCGGGGATTTCCCGCCCGAACCGCCCTGCGACCTCCGCACACTCACCTGACGACGAATCATGCCGCGGCTTTAATCACCTGACTGCGTGTTCACGAGACACTGTGCGACACATACTGTGAGAACCGCCGTGCGTCAGGAAGACGAGGGGAAGCCATGCGGTCGAATCATCCGTCGGGTGCCCCCCGGCGTCCACGACTCCAACCGGTGGCGGCCACGAGCCGTCCGGTCGGCGCACCCGCGTCCCCAGCGGTGCCCACGGCCACGGCGCCGTAGCAGCCGGGCCGCCCGGCAGGCGACCGCCGCACCCGGGACCGGGCACCTGAACCGCGCGCATACCGGGGGAAACGGACGGGCCACCGTTCCGGTTCCGCCGGACCGGGCCGCCAGGCCGCGGACCGCGCCGACCGCCCGGAGCCGGGGTCCCCGTGCGCCGGCTGACGGGCGGTGCCGCCCGGTGCGCCGCCGCGCACCGGGCGGCGCGCCAGGCGCCGGCACCGCGCCGCCCATGCCGTCCGTACCGGCCCCCGCCCGACCGCCCGCCACGCGTCGCCCCCCACCCGCCCGGGCGCACCGCTCCGCAGCCGTCCACGCCGGTCCGACCACCCGGCCCTTCCGCTCGACGTCCCCGCCCCCGACCCGACGGAGTTCCATGACTTCCCCGATCACGGCCCCGATGGCAGGTTCGCGCATCCTCGTCGTCGGCACGGGCCCGATGGGCGTGGCGACAGCGCGTGCGGCGCAGGACGCGGGCGCCGAGGTGTTCCTGTCCAGCCGCTCCCAGGAGCGGCTCGACAAGGCGTTAGCGCGGCTCCCGGAGGTACACGGCCTGATCGCCGACCCCGAGGACCACCAGCAGGCCGACCTCCTGGTCCGGCAGGCGGGCCCACTGGACCACATAGCCGCCCTGGCCGGCGGCGCCCCCTCCCTGGCCCGCGGCATCGCCGACACCCCGGTCCACGTGGCCCAGCGCTCGTTCGCCCGCTTCTGGCTGAGCTACAACCTCCTCCAGGCGTCCATCGGCACCGTCCGGGAAGGCGGCTCGGTCACGCTCCTGTCCGGCGCCAGCGCCTCCCGCCCGTCGGGCGGCAGAGGCTTCTGGGGCTCCCTGCACGGCGCGATCGAGGCGCTGGGCCGCAACGCCGCCTACGAACTCGCCCCCCTCAGGGTCAACACGGTCAGCCCGGGAGGCATCAACGTCGTCCCGATGAACTGGCAGCTCCTCCCCCACGCGGGCATGGCCGAGGACGTCGCCTCCATGGTCCTGGCGGTGATGGCCAACCCGGCGGTCACCGGGACGGTCATCGACGTCGACGGCGGGGAGTTCCTGGGCACCTTCGAGTAGCCCGGGCGGGCGGCCGGACCTCGCGGACCGCCGCGAGCGCCGTGCGGCGCGGCGGCGCGCCGGCCGGACGGGCCGTACGCGCGTGTACGCACCCGTACGCGCGCGCCGGTCCGGCCGCCCGCGCGGGGCGATCATTGCGGCCTCATGAACTGTGCCCCGGCCCGGGAATAGGCGCGTGGCCTGCGACCTTGCCACTGTCGCCGTCCACGGCGACGACGCTCGCGGCGGCGACGGTGCCGCGAGCGAGAGCGAGGGAGCAGATGGCCACAGCGCATGTATTCACCCGGTACGGCGGCCCGGAGGCGGGCCGAACCGGTCAGGGGCGGCCGGGCCGCGGCTTCGGCGGCCGGAACCCGCGACCGGGCCGCGGGGGCGCCTCCGCCCCGCGCGCGGCACGCGCCGTCCCCGGCGGCGGAGCGGCCGGAGGACGCCGGACGGC
>NZ_JAVSCF010000218.1:0-11065 GCF_031932565.1 Streptomyces sp. B1866 | reverse complement strand
CCGAGCGCCGGGGCACTCCGCGGTGCCGCCCGGGGCCTGCCGCCCGCCCGGGGCCGTCCGGCCACCGGTGTCCGGCCCGTCCCGGCCGCCGCCCAAGTATCCGCTATCCCCGGTCGGCCGCCTCGTCAAGGCCGCGCGGCACCGCTCAGGGGCGCCCGGCGGCCGGGCCGGGGCAGTCGGGGCACGGGCGCGTACGCCGGGCCGTACGTGCCCGGGGGTGTGCCGCGCGGGACGCGCCAGGGCGTACGCGCTGGTGAGCGCGCGTGGGGCTACGGCGCCGGTGGGCGCGCGTGGGGGCGTACGGCGCCGGGCGTGCCCGCGTCAGGGTCGTACGAGCAGTTGGAACTCGAACGCGTAGCGCGAGGCCCGGTAGGTGTGCGAGCCGAACTCGACGGCCCGGCCGGTGTCGTCGAAGGCGGTGCGCTCCATGGTCAGCAGCGGCGCGCCCGCCGACTCCTCCAGGCGCCGCCCCTCCTCGACGGTGGCGGCGCGGGCGCCCACGATCTGCCGGGCGCTGTGCAGGGTGATCCCGGCCGCGCGCAGCAGCCGGTACAGGCCGGTCTCGGCCAGCTCCGCGCTGTCCAGCTTCAGCAGTCCCGCGGGCAGGTGGTTGCGCAGGTGGGCCATGGGCTCGCCGTGCGCGAGGCGCAGCCGCTCCAGCAGTACCACCTCGGTGCCCTCGGCGACGCCCAGCGCGGCGGCGACCTCGGCCGTGGCCGGTTCGGTGGTGTTCTCCAGCACGCGCGTGGCGGGGTCCTGGCCGGCGGCCTGGAGGTCGTCGTAGAGGCTGCTCAGCTCCAGGGGCCGCCGGACCTGGCTGTGCACCACCTGGGTGCCCACCCCGCGGCGGCGCACCAGCAGGCCCTTGTCGACCAGCGACTGGATCGCCTGCCGGACGGTGGGGCGGGACAGGCCGAGCCGCGCCGCCAGGTCGATCTCGTTGCCGAGCAGGCTGCCGGGCGCGAGCCTGCCCTGTTCGATGGCCGCTTCGAGCTGCTGGGCGAACTGGAAGTACAGCGGCACGGGACTGCCCCGGTCCACGCTGAACTGCGGTGCCTCCACTGCTCCGGAGCCTTCATCCCGATGGGCCACGAGGTGAGCGTAGCCTCACGGGAAGGTGACGGGAAGTCGCGAAGTCTGCTTGTCAGGACAAATCGCTCACCACGGCAGCGGACGGCCGTCGCGGAAGAATCCCCCGGTGGGTCCGGAGTCCGGCAGGGTGGCCGCCCAGACCACGCCCGCCGCGCCGTCGGAGACCGGCCGGCCGCCGGGGCCGCCCATGTCGGTGGCGACCCAGCCCGGGCAGACCGCGTTGACCAGCACGCCGGACGGGCGCAGTTCGGCGGCGAGCATGCGGGTCAGCGCGTTGAGTGCGGCCTTGGAGGCGCTGTAGGCGGGGGTGCCGCCGCCCATGTTGGTCAGCGAGCCGGCCTCGCTGGAGACGTTGACCAGGCGCGGGTGGGCGGCGGCGCGCAGCAGGGGCGCGAAGGCGCGCGCCACGCGCCACGGCCCGTACAGGTTGGTCTCGGCCGCCTCCCGTACGACGCCCAGGTCGGCGGTGACGGCGCGCTGCCCGGTGTCGTAGTGGATCGCGGCGTTGTTGACCAGCACGTCCAGCCGGCCGAACCGGGCTGCCACCTCCGCGGCCGCCGCCTCGGCGCTCGCGTCGTCGGTGACGTCCAGGGTCAGCGGGTGCACCGGCCGGCCCTCCTCCGCGAGCTGCCGCGCGGCGGCCGCGGCGGCGTGCGGGGAGCGGGCGGTGAGCACAACCGTGTGCCCGCGCGCGGCGAGCTGCGCGCAGATCTCGCGGCCGATGCCGCGGCTGCCGCCGGTGACGAGGGACACCGGCGAGCCCGGGGAGCCGAGGGAGGAGTCCATGGCACCGATCGTGGTCGGCGAACCGGCCGCGCGTCCAAGAACCGGTGTGATAGCCATCGGCTATGGACGCTCACCTGCGGGACCTCCGGTACTTCGTCGCCACCGCCGAGGAACTGAACTTCACCCAGGCCGCCGAGCGGCTGTTCGTGTCGCAGCCCGCGCTCAGCAAGCAGATCCGGCAGCTGGAGGAGCAGCTGCGGGTGCGGCTGTTCAACCGCGACCGCCGCGCCGTCACCCTCACCGCGCCGGGCGAGACCCTGCTGCGCTCGGCGCGGGAGCTGATCCGGGTGTGGGACGAGGCACAGCGCGCGGTCAGCGACGCGGCCGCCGCCGAGTCGGCGGTGCTGACCGTCGGCGTGTCCACCAGCGTCGGCCGCGGCCTGCTGCCCGCCGCCCGCGCCCGCTTCGCCGAGCGGCGGCCGGGCTGGCGGATCCGGGTGCGCCAGGTCGACTGGGAGGACGCCACGGCGGGGCTGGCGGGCGGCGACGTCGACGTGGCGCTGATCTGGCTGCCGGTGCCCCGGCAGGAGACGTGGTCCGTCCGGGTGGTGGCCACCGAACCGCGCTGGGTGATGCTGCCCGCCGGGCACCGGCTGGCCGACCGCGGCGAGGTGCCGTTCACCGAACTGCTCGACGAGCCGTTCCTGGCGCTGCCGGAGAGCGCGGGGCCGCTGCGCGACCACTGGCTGGCCGTCGCGGAGCGGAGCGGGCGCCCGGTGCGGGTGGGCGGGGTGGTCTCGAACGCGGACGAGACCTTCGAGGCGGTGGCCGAGGGCAGCGGCGTGGTCCTGCTGGCGGCCGGGAACGCGGCGATCTACCAGCGCCCCGGCATCGTCGCCCGCCCGGTCGTCGGCCTGTCGCCTGCCGAACTGGCGGTCGCCTGGCGTCCCGGGGACCACAGGTCGGCCGTCCGGGACTTCGTCGAGGCCCTGCTCGGCGCGGACGGACCGGCGCGGACGGCCCCCGGTCCCGCGTGAGGTCCCGGGGGCTTCAGGCGGCCCGTGGCCCCCGGCGGGTGTACGGCGCGGGGCAGGTCGCCGCCGTTGGCCCGGTGGCCCCGGAGGTCACCGGGCGGCCCCGGCCCAGGGGCCGTGCGGGGGCTGAAGGGCTCGCCGGCCGCCTGGAGGGCGGCGACAGCGGTGTGGCCCGCTCGACGGCCCCGGGGGCCCGGCACGCGCCGCCGATACGCGTGGGGACGGTCAGTCGGCTGGAGACGTACGCCGGAGGGAGGCGGCGGCTTCCCCCCGTGTGGCGGCCCAGGAGGCGAGCAGGCGCAGGCTCTCTTCGGAGGGCGAGCCGGGTTCGGCGGTGTAGACGGTGAGGGTGAGTCCGGGTACGGCGGCCATCTCCAGCCCTTCGTAGGCGAGGGTGAGTTCGCCCACGGCCTGGTGGTGGAAGCGTTTGGTGCCGGTGCCGTGATGGCGGACGTGGTGGGCACCCCAGCGGGTGCGGAAGTCGTCACTGCGGGTGGACAGCTCGCCGACGAGGTCGTGGAGGCCCTTGTCGTGCGGGTCGCGGCCGGCTTCGGTGCGCAGGATGGCGACGGCGATGTCGGCGGCCTGGTCCCAGTCGGGGTGGAAGCGGCGGGAGGCGGGGTCGAGGAAGTTGAAGCGGGCGAGGTTCGCCTGGTTGCCCGGGGTGGCGTAGACGTCGGCGTAGAAGGCGCGGGCGAGCTGGTTGGCGGCGAGGATGTCCATACGGCCGTTGCGGACGAAGGCGGGCCCGGCGGTGACGGCGTCCAGGGTCCACTGCAAGCTCCGGTGCGGTGTCCACTGCCGGGTGGTGCGGCGGCGGGGGCGGGTGAGAGCGTCGGAGCCGTCCGCGACCTGGGCCAGGTGGAGGAGGTGGGCGCGCTCGGCGTCGTCGAGCTGGAGTGCGCGGGCGACGGCCTGGAGGACGGCCGGGGAGACCCCGGCCAGGTTGCCGCGTTCGAGCTTTGCGTAGTACTCCACGCTCATGTCGGCGAGTGCGGCGACCTCGCTCCTGCGCAGGCCGGGGACGCGCCGGCGGCTGCCGGAGGGCAGGCCCGCCTGCTCGGGGGTGATCCTGGCTCGCCGCGAGGTGAGGAACTCGCGGACCTCCGCATGGTTGTCCACGCCTTCGACGGTACGTCCCGCACGCGGCCGAAGAGGTGTACTGCCGGTACACCCTTCGCTGGTGACTCGCTTGGCGTGCCAGGAGCAGGTTACCTGAATGCCGTGGTGCTTTCCGGCTCGGTCGCAAGGGGGCCGGGCGGGCGGCCCGCACTCGGGCCCGGGCGGCGGCTCGCCGCCCGCGACCGGTCACGACCCGCACTCGGCGACGGCCGGTACGCCCGGTATCGCACACCTCGACACGCAAAAGGAACCTCTCATGCGCGGCGCAGTGCTCCACGCCCCCGGTGACGTCCGTTTCGAGACCCTGGACGATCCGAAGATCCTCCACCCCACCGACGCGATCATCCGCACGGCTGTGACCTGCGTGTGCGGCTCGGACCTGTGGCCCTACCGCGGCCTGGAGCCGGTCGCCGGTCCGCATCCGATGGGGCACGAGTATGTCGGCTTCGTCGAGGAGGTCGGAGCTGAGGTCGCCTCCGTCCGGCCGGGCCAGTTCGTGGTCGGCTCGTTCGCCACCTCGGACAACACCTGCGCCAACTGCCGCAACGGCTTCCCGTCGAACTGCCTGCATCGCGAGTTCATGAGCACCTGCCAGGCCGACTACGTCCGCATCCCCAACGCCCAGGGCACGCTGGTGGCCACCGGCGAGCACCCGGACGGGGAACTGTGGCCCGGCCTGCTGGCCGTCTCCGACGTCATGGGCACCGGCTGGTGGGCCGCCGAGGTCCGGCCCGGCTCCACCGCCGTGGTGGTCGGTGACGGCGCCGTCGGCCTGTGCGCGGTGATCGCCGCCAAGGAGATGGGCGCGGAGCGGATCATCGCCATGAGCCGCCACGCGTCCCGCCAGGAGCTGGCCCGGGAGTTCGGCGCCACCGACATCGTCACCGAGCGCGGCGACGAGGGTGTCGCGCGGATCAAGGACCTCACCGGCGGCATCGGCGCCGACAGCGTGCTGGAGTGCGTGGGTACCGCCCAGGCCATGCGGCAGGCCCTGCACGCGGCCCGTCCCGGCGGCAGCGTCGGCTTCGTCGGCGTCCCCCACGACGTGGCCGTGGACGGGCAGGAGCTGTTCTTCTCCCACGTCGGCCTGCGCGGCGGGCCCGCTCCCGTACGCCGCTACCTGCCCGACCTCATCGACCGCGTCCTGTCCCGCCGGATCGACCCGGGGAGGGTCTTCGACCTCGCCCTGCCCCTGGACCAGGTCGCCGAGGGCTACCGGGCGATGGACGAGCGCCGCGCCGTCAAGGCCCTTCTCAGGCCCTGACCCCGCATGCGTGCCGTCATCGTCGTCGCGCTCCTGCTGGCCCTGGCGGCCTGCGGCCACACCCCGCCGCCGACGTCCCCGCAGCCGACATCCCCGCCCCCGACGTCCCCACCGCCCGGCACACCGAGCGCGCCGCCCGAGAGGAGCACCGTGCGGACGATCCGCCTGTCGATCGACGGCCACGGCATCGGCGCCACCCTGGACGACAGCGCCGCGGCACGCGACTTCGCGACGCTGCTCCCCCTCACGCTGGACCTGGAAGACTTCCACCGGACGGAGCGCGTCGGCGACCCGCCGCGCAGGCTGGACACCTCCGACGCCCCGGACGCCGTCACGCCGAAGGCCGGTGACCTCGCCTACTACGCGCCCTGGGGCAATCTCGCGTTCTTCTACCGCGACGGCGAGCACTCCCCGGGCCTGGTCATCCTCGGCCGCCTCACGGACAGGCGGGACATCGACCGCCTCGCCACCGCCGCCCGGGTCCGCGTCGAAGCCGCTCCCTGACCCCTGTCAGCCTTCTCCCGGAAGAAGCCCACACCTGTGAACCCCACATACGACTTCACCGGCCAGGTGGCCCTCGTCACCGGCGCCTCCTCCGGCATGGGCCTGGCGACCGCCCGGGCCTTCGCCGCCTCCGGCGCCGCCGTAGCCCTCACCGACATCGACGAAGCCGCCCTCACCGCCGCCGCCGGACAGCTCACCGCGGAAGGCCGCCAGGCCCTCGCTCTCGTCTGCGACGTCACCGACGAGGATCAGGTCGCGGCCGCGGTGGACCGCACCGTGGAAACCTTCGGCCGTCTCGACATGGCCTACAACAACGCCGGCATCCAGATCCCGCCCTCCGACGCCGCCGAGGAGCCGGCCGCGGCCTTCGACCGGGTCAACGCCGTCAACCTGCGCGGCATCTGGGCCAGCATGAAGCACGAACTGCGCCACATGCGCGCCCAGGGCAGCGGCGCGATCGTCAACTGCTCCTCTCTCGGCGGCCTGGTCGGCATCCCCGGCCGCGCCTCCTACCACGCCTCCAAGCACGGCGTCATCGGCCTGACCGGCAGCGCCGCCCTGGAATACGCCCCGCGCGGCATCCGTATCAACGCCGTCTGTCCCGGCACCATCGACACCCCCATGGTCGAAGACATGATCGTCAAGGGCGAGCTCGACCGCGCCGAAGCCGAAGCGGGCCAGCCCGTCAACCGCCTCGGCACCGCCGACGAGGTCGCCCAGGCCGTCCTGTGGCTGTGCAGCCCCGGCGCCGGCTTCGTCATCGGCGTCGCCCTCCCCGTCGACGGCGGCTACGTCGCCCGGTAACCGCGGCGCCAGGACCGGGTTCCGTCGGAACGACCCGTACCCCGAGGGGGAGTGACAGCAGAGCAGTCCACCCCCGAGGAGCCGGAGGCGATCGCTCCCCCGTTCGCCGAGGTCACCACGACATCCTCTTCGGCGACGTCTGGGAGCGCCCCGGCCTCTCGCCCCGTGACCGGAGCCTGGTCGCGCTCACGGCGGCCGGAGCGGGCCCGCGCCGCGCAGCGCGTCCCGTACGCGCGTGACGCCGCCCGCCCACGGGGCCGCGTCGCCTGAGTCCTCCCACAGCTCGCGCAGTTCGGAGTCCTCCGCCAGGACCCGGTCCAGGGCCCGGGCCGCCAGCGCCGCCAGGTCGTCCGGGAGCGGCGGCAGGGGCTCGCGCGGGCCGTAGGCCGAGTCGGCGCCGCCGCCCGTACGCGCCGCGGCCACCAGGGCGGCCGCCGCCACGGCCCGGGCGCCGTCCGGGCCTTCGAGGTAGCCGGCCTCCTCCGCCGCCGCGCGCAGGGCGTCCCGCAGCAGCCGCGCCCGCTCCCGCACCGGCGCCCGGTCCAGCGTGCCCGCGAAGTCCGCCGCCTCGTCGTTGTCGAACGGCCCGATGTCCCAGGTGCCCATGGCGGAACTGTCCCCTCCGCGCGATGAATGTCACGGTGTGTCCACGCCTGGCATGGTGTCAGACGGTGCCGACGGCCTCGTGGAGGACGTCTGGAGGGCCGCACGGCCGCCGCCCGAACCGGGGGCCCGTACGCGCCGGGGCGCGAGCCCGTACCGCGCTCCCCGCCGTCGGCCCGCGCGGGCGGACGGCGACCGCCCGCGCGTAAAAGGCCGCGGCCGCTGCCCGGGAGGGGTGGCAGCGGCCGCGGCGCCGGGGAGGCGAAAGGTTTCGGCTGGTCGGGCCGACGGCTCAGCAGCCGTAGTCGACCAGGTCGAAGGACGCGTAGTGGTCGGCGGTGTAGTAGTCCTCGTCCGTGCGCTGCCCGGTGACGATGCGCCGGGCACCCCGGTCCGGGGAGCCGGGGGTGATGACGGTGTACTCGTGGTAGTAGCCGTTGGTCTGCCGCGGCAGGATGCCCTCGCGGTTGGAGAAGACGGTCCCGTCCTTCGGGTACGGGAAGGGGCCGCCCTGGTCGATCAGGCGCAGGGTGTCGTGGGCCTGGGACGGCAGGTCGGAGTAGCAGATGTCGCCGACCGACGCGACGGCCGCCGGCGCGGCGGCCGCGACGCGGTGCGCGGCGGCCGGGGCCGCGGGGCCGGCCGCGACGGCCGGGCCGCCGACGAGCAGGGCGGTGGTGAGGGCGCCGAGAGCGGCGATGCGGGAGAACCGTGGGGGGAAGTTCATGCCTCCAGCATGACGCGCGTAGACCACGGCCCGTCAACGTCAACTCATCCGATTTTCCCAGGAGTTCACGGGCCTTCCGCCCAGGTGACGGACGCGTTAACCACAGGGGGCGCATGCGGCCGGGATGTGCGCGGCCCCAGCGGACGACGCGTGGTGACCCCGGCCCCGCACGGCAGTTGACGCGGCGTCAGCCGTTCAGCTTGGCGTACCGCTCGGCGAGCCGCGCCGCGCCGTCCGCCGTCAGCGACCCGTGCACGCGCAGCCGCGCGATGCCGCCGTCCGGGTAGATGTCGATCCGCACGTGCGTGGCGGGCGGCAGCGGGCCCAGCGCGAAGCGGTGGACGGTGTCCGGCTGGAGGCGGGTGCGCGGCAGCACCGGGAACCAGCCGCCGCCCGGACCCGCGCCGCAGGCGCCCGAGACGGCCGGGGCGTCCGCAGGGCCCGCGGCGTCCGGCGCGGCGTCCAGCGCGTACAGCGCCGCCCAGCCCGCCGCGTTGCCCTTCAGGTGGCTGGTGTCGATCTCGACGGCGCGCAGCACGGCCTGCTCCGCGAGCCGGTAGCGCACCCAGTCGTGGCCGAGGTCGCGGCGGCGCCGGGTCTCCCAGCCCTCGTCCATGCGCCGCGCGCGACCGGGCAGGACGGTGTTGCCGGGCGGCGAGTAGAAGCGGTCTGAGGCGTCCTCGGCGGCGCCGCCGTGCTCCAGCGCTGCCAGGTCGAAGGTGCCGAGGGCTGCGAGCCAGGCGGGGTCGGGCACGGCCTCCCCGTAGACGCGCAGCCGGGCCACCCCGCCGTCCGGGTACTGGCGCAGCCGTACGTGGGTGAAGCGGCGCCCGGCGTCGACGGCGAAGCCGTTGGCGGCGTGCCCGCCGACCGGCGTGCGCGGCACCAGGACGGTCCACTCCACGCCGTCCGCGAGCAGGTCCTCGGGCGACGGCGCGCCGGGCACGGCCGCGGCCTCGACCGACACCTCGCGCGGGTGGTTGCCGCGGAAGTGGGCGGTGTCCACCACGACGCCGCGTACGACGCCGGGCGCGCCCAGGCGCACCATCGCCCAGTCGTGGTCGCCGTCGGCGGGATGCGGCCGGTCGGCGCTCAGGCCGCGCCGGCGGCGGGTCTCCCAGCCGTCCATCACCTTGCCCTTGTGGCCGAAGGCGTGCGGGTCGAAGTACGCGGGCTCCGGCGTGAGCAGGTTCTCGCGCTCGGCGAAGAACTCGTCGTTCGCCGCGGTCACGCTGCCGCCCAGGCGGCGGTCGGCGAGGTCGGTGAGGCGGGCGAAGGGGAAGTCGGCGGTGCGGTAGTCGGCGTACGGGTCGCCGCCCGCGTAGGGCGCGGCGGGACCGGTGAAGCGCGGCGGGGTCACGCGCGCCCCCTTTCCAGCAGGCGGCCGGCGGGCTCGCCGGGCACGCCGTCCTCGGCGATCCGCCGGCCGCGCAGCCAGGCGGACCGTACGACGCCGTACAGGGTCCGGCCGGCGTACGCGGTCACCGGGTTGCGGTGGTGGAGAGCCGCGGGGTCGACGGTGAAGGTCTCCTCCGGCGCCAGGACGGCGAAGTCGGCGTCGCGCCCGGGCTCGACGGCGCCCTTGCGGTCCAGGCCCGCCAGGGCGGCGGGCGCGGTGGACATCCAGCGGGCCACGTCCGCGAGCGTGTGGCCGCGCCGCCGGGCCTCGGTCCACACGGCGGGCAGGCCCAGCTGGAGGGAGGAGATGCCGCCCCACGCCTGGCCGAAGTCGCCGGTCTTCAGGTCGGCGGTGCACGGGGAGTGGTCGGAGACGACGCAGTCCACGGTGCCGTCCGCCAGGCCGGCCCACAGCGCCTCCCGGTTGGCGGCCTCCCGGATGGGCGGGCAGCACTTGAAGGCCGTGGCGCCGTCCGGCACCTCCTCGGCCGTCAGGGTCAGGAAGTGCGGGCAGGTCTCCGCGGTGATCCGGACGCCCTCGCGGCGCGCGGCGGCCAGCAGCGGCAGCGCGCCGGCGGACGACAGGTGCAGCACGTGCACGCGCGTGCCGTGCTCGCGCGCGAGCGCGATCAGGCCGGCGATGGCGCGGTGCTCGGCCTCGGGCGGCCGGGAGGCGAGGAAGCCCGCGTAGGCCGCTCCGGCGGCCGGCGGGGCGGCGGCCAGGACGCCGGGGTCCTCGGCGTGGACGACGAGCAGGCCGTCGAAGCCGGCGATCACGGCGAGGGCGGCGGCGAGGCGGTCGGGCGCCAGGTGCGGGAACTCCGGCACGCCCGAGTCGGTCAGGAAGCACTTGAACCCCAGCACACCCGCATCGTGCAAGGGCTTCAAGTCGTTCAGGTTGCCGGGTACGGCGCCGCCCCAGAAGCCCACGTCCACGTGCGCCGCCGGGCGTGCCACGGCCTGCTTGACCGCCAGGGCCGCCACGGTGGTCGTGGGCGGGACGCTGTTGAGCGGCATGTCGACGAGGGTGGTGACGCCGCCGGCCGCGGCCGCGCGGGTGGCGCAGCCGAAGCCCTCCCAGTGGGCGCGCCCGGGGTCGTTGACGTGCACGTGCGTGTCCACCAGGCCGGGCAGGAGCGCGTCGTCCCCGAGGTCGGCCAGCCGGGCGCCGGGCGGTACGGGCGCGTCGTGCGGCGCGACGGCGGCTATCCGGCCGTCCGCGACCGCGACGGACGCCGGGCGCACGCCGTCTGGGGTCACCACGCGCGTCGAGCGCAGTACGAGGTCCACGTCGGCCACCGCCACTCGCCCTCCTCTCACCCACGGGCCCTTACTTCCGAATAGCGGAATTCCGTTTTCTTTCCGGGGAGTCTACTGGCCGGTCGGCTCCGGCGCGTGAGGGAAGCGGGGGAGAACCGGCGCGCCGCGCCGCGCACCGCCCGGCCCCCGGCGGCCGACCGTTCCGGCGGCGGGCGGGAGGCCGTGGTCCGGCGGGCGCGGGCACAGCCGGCCCACTCCGGCGGGCGATGCCATCGGGCCCTCCCGGGGGTGCGGTCGCGGAAGACGGCTTCCGCTTGACGGTGCACGAGGCATGTTGCGGCGCGGTTACGGAGCTATTGCCCTCGCCGTCGTACCGGACCGGGCCGCCGGGCGGGCGGACACGCCTCGGCCCGGCGCTTCGGCCCAGCGGTCCGGCCCGGCAGCCCGGCCCGGGCATCCTGGGCGCCCGGCGCCGGGGCCCGCTCCGGACCGCGCCACCGGCCGGGACCACGGACGGGCGGCCGCCGCCGG
>NZ_JAVSCF010000217.1:0-11130 GCF_031932565.1 Streptomyces sp. B1866 | reverse complement strand
GACGCGACGGGCGGTGGCGGGGGCGGCGGGGCCGTCCACGAGGGCGGCGGACGCGGCGGCGCGGGGCGCGGACGGGCCGGACGCGCGTACGGCGGCCGGGGGCGGCCCGTCGGCGGGTGCGGTGGCCACCCGTTCGGGTGACGGGCGTCCGAAGGCCGGGCGCGCGGAGGCCGGGCGTCCGAAGGCCGCGCGTGCGGGGGCCGGACTTCCGGAGGACCGGCGTCCGAGGACCGGACGGCTGGTGGCCGGGGTCCTCCTGGCGCCGCTCGGCTGGCTCGGGTACGTCGCGTGGGTGGCGGCCGAGACCGGCAGCGCCACCGGCTATCTGGAGGTGCAGGACGGCTGGCGCAACGGCTTCGACGGCGGGCTGGCCTTCGCCCGGTTCACCTGGGAGCGGCTGGCGGGGCCCGCGTTCCCCGCCGGGCTGGGGCTGGTGCTCGGCGTGGCCGCGCTGCTGTGGCTGTTCGCGCGGTGCCTGGCGCAGCGCCAGCCACCGCCCCTGCTGGTCTACGGCGGCGCGGTGCTCGTCCTGGCCCTGACCGCCAGGGGGTATCTCGGCTCCAAGCCCCGGTTGCTGATTCCCGCCTTCCCCCTGCTGCTGCCGGTCGCCGTCGGCCTGGCCCGGCTGCGCCCGGCGGCCACCGCGCTGGTCCTGGGCGCGGCGGGCGTGGTGTCCGGGGTCTACGGGGCCCTGTGGCTGCACGGTTCGGGGCCGCCGTGAGCCGGGCCGGGGCCGTCGCGGGACCGGGCGCCGCGCGCCGGGCCGCGGGCGGCTCGGGGCGGCGGCGCGGCCACCGGGGGCCACGGGCGACATGTCGACGTAGCGCCAGGGCGCCGTCACACGGCGCGGCGCCGCCGATCGTCCGGCGGAGGGGCCCGTTCCGCGGGAATGGTCCGGTCAAAAGCCATGGGCGAGACCAACTCCACATCACATCGTCATCACGAAGGGACCTGATCGACCGCGCCTGCCCGTCACGCAGTGTAACGTCGACTGAGTGCGTACCGAAGACAAGCTCCCTCGGCCGGGGGGGCGTACCACCGATCTCGTGCGACCGCGCATGACCCGTACCCGCCGTTGGCTGCTCGGGTCGACGCTCGCGGTGTACGCGGCGACCGTGATCGGCGTTCTGACCACCTCGTGGCTGGTGCGGCTCGACTGGCGCGTGATGCTCTTCCGGCCGTACAAGCAGTGGCCGGAGTTCCACACCTTCCTCGACTACTTCGTCGTCATGGGCCAGCGCGGCCCCACCGCGGTCGCGGTCGCCGCCTGGCTCGGATGGCGGTGCTGGCGGCTGCGCACCCTGCGCCCGCTGCTGGTGCTCGGCACCTCCCTGCTGCTGCTGAACGTCACCGTCGGCGCCGCGAAGCTGGGCATGGGGCGGCTCGGCCCGCACTACGCGCGCGAGGTCGGCTCCCCGGAGATGTTCGCCGGCGGCGATATATTTCCTTCCGGCCACACCGCGAACGCGGTGGTCACCTGGGGCGTGCTGGCCTACCTGGCGACCACGCCCACAGCCCGCAGAGTGGCCTCGGTCATAGCCGCGGGGTTCGCCTTCGGCGTCGGCATGACGACCGTCTACCTCGGCACCCACTGGGTGAGCGACGTGATCCTCGGCTGGGCGGCCGGGGTGCTGGTGCTGCTGGCCCTGCCCTGGCTTGAGCCGTCCATGGCGCGGGCCGAGGTGCTGCTGCTCGCGCTGCGCCGCCGCCTGCTCCAGGGCACGCGTCTGGAGCCCGCCGGGCCCGCGCCGCTCACTCCGGCCGCGGCGGGTTCCACGGTGGCCACGCCCCGTACGGCCGGTGACGACGAGCTGCCCAGCCGCGAGACCGTGGGCGTGGCGGGACGGCCGTCCGCGGCGCCCCGCGGCTCCGAGGTCTGGCAGTCCTACGGGGCCAGACCCCACGCCGTGCGCTCCGAGCGGAGCCCGGTCACTCCCGGCGGCAGCCGCCGGCCCCCGCACGCGGACCGCCTGCCGCGCGCCGCCGCGCCGCTGGGCACCCCGACGGGCCGGGGCCGGCCGAACGGCGGCTGACGCCGGGCGGACGCGGGGGACGCGGTACGCACACCCCTCCCCCGCGCGGACCGGGCCCCGGCCCGCGCGACCGCCGAGACCGCGCGCGGAGCGCGGGGCCGGGCCCGGGCCGACGCCGGGCGCGGCGCCTGTCAGCCCTTCCAGCAGCGGGTGACGACGCCGTCGGTGACCTCGAAGTTCAGCCGCCCGACGACGAACTCCAGGGTGATGACCGCACCCGGCGGCAGCGTCCGCACGGTCGTCCAGCCGCGCTCGCGCGCCCGCTGCTCGGCGGTCCGCGCGTCGAGGCCGACGTAGCCTTCCGGGTCGTCGGCGGGTTCGGCGGGGGGATGCGGTAGTGGTGCCATGCCAGCCACCGTAGGCGGCGGCGGGCCGCGCTTCCACCGCGCCCCGGCCCGACCCCACCGCACGGTCCGGGAGCGGCCCGGAAGGGGCCCGGAGCACGCCGGGAGCGGGCCGGGGCGCCCCGTGGCCGCTCAGTCCGCGGGTGCGCGGCCGCCCAGGGCCCGGTCGAGCCGGTCCCTGATCTCGCGGACCCGGTCCGCGAGCCCCTCGGGCTCGCGCACCTCGAACTCGAAGCCGGTCATCAGGACGCGGACCACCGCCTCCTCCAGATCGGCGCCGCCGACGTGCAGCAGGCAGCGGTCCGCCTCGACCGGCTCGATCACCCCCGCGCCCGGCCAGATCCGCTGGGCGGCCCGCTCGGCGGGCGCGTGCAGCAGCACCGTGGCGCGCTTGTCGTACGCCGCGGCGGACACGCCCTTGGAGACGTAGGCGGCCAGGTCGTCCGCCGGCGGCGGGCGAGGCGTGAAGCGCGGGCCGTGCGGCGGCACCGGCGTGATCCGGTCGGCCCGGTACGTGCGCCAGTCCTCGCGTTCCACGTCCCAGGCCACCAGGTACCAGCGGCGGCCCGCGCACACCAGGCGGTGCGGCTCGGCGGTCCTGCGGCTGACCGCGCCGTGGTGGTCGCGGTAGGCGAAGCGCAGCCGCTCGCGGTCCCGGCAGGCGCCGGCCAGCTCGGCGAGCACCGCCGGGTCGGCGCCCGGCCCGGCGCCCGGCACCGGCACGGTGAACGCGGTCAGCGCCGACACCCGGTGCCGCAACCGGTCCGGCAGCACCTGCTCCAGCTTGGCCAGGGCACGAACGGACGTCTCCTCGATGCCCTCGACGCCGCCGTAGGCGGCCTGGCGCAGCCCGGCGGCGACCGCCACCGCCTCCTCGTCGTCCAGGAGCAGCGGCGGCAGCCGGGCCCCCGGGCCCAGCCGGTAGCCGCCGGCCGTGCCCGGCGCCGAGCCCACGGGATAGCCCAGCTCGCGCAGCCGGTCGACGTCGCGCCGCACGGTGCGCGGGGTGACGCCGAGCCGGTCGGCCAGCTCCGGTCCGGACCACTCGCGGCGCGTCTGGAGCAGCGAGAGCAGGCGCAGCAGGCGGGCGGAGGTCTCCAGCATGGCGGCGAGTCTGCCAGCCCGCCGAGTCCGCCGGCCCGTGGGCCGGGCCCGGGCGGCCACCGGGCAGCCGGAGAACCGGTTCCGGGGCGGACGCGAGCGCACGAAGTCTGATTCACCCCCTCGCGGTGGGCCCGCGGCACGGCCGAGGGGCCCACGGGCGTCCGGGCCGACGACCGGCGGCGGCGAGGACGGCCCGGGGCGGCCAGGGCGGCGGGGCGCGCCGGCACCGGCGGCAGCGGGGCGCTCCGCGCCGCCGCGCGCGCCCCCGCGCGCACCGTTTGGGGGCGTGACCACCGGCGCGGGCCGCCCGTTGTCTACGTACGGGCCGCACGGGCCGGGTGTGACACCCGGCCGGCCCGGTACGCCAGACACCGCCCCGAGGAAGGAGAGCCCGCAGTGCCCCCCGTGCCGCCCCTGCTTGACGTCTGCGAAGACGTACGCGCCGAGATCGGCGACGTCGAAGCCGACCGGCTGCTCACCGGCGAGACCGCGCCCGGACCCTACGACTGCACCTCCTGCCGCACCCACGGCGACACCGGCTGGCAGGCCACCAGCACCGTGCTGTTCATGGGCCAGGAGACCGCCGTACTCGCCTTCGCGCACGCGACCTGCGTGCCCTCGCAGGTCGTCCCCGTCACCGACGACCAGCTGCGCGACGCCCTGGAGGCCGCCGCCCAGGCCCCACCCGCGGCGCACGCGGTCCAGGCCGCCCCCGCCGCGCCCCCCGGGCAGGCGGTGTCCGCCGGGCCGCCCGCCGCCCGCCAGGCGGTGCTCAGCGTCACCAGCGGGCTCGTCCTGGTCGGCGGCGAGCCGCGCCCGGGCCTCGTCGTGGAGCCGACCACCGCGATCGTCCGTCCCGGCGGCGAGGGCCCCGGCGACGACTTCCCCGCGCTGCTGACCGAGCAGGGCTTCCAGCCGGTCGGCGACGTGCACCGGCCGCCCGCCCCCGTGCCCGGCTGGTCCGCCCTGCTGGCCATGGGCCAGGTGCACGCCGTGCTCATGCCGACGCCCGGCGGCGGCAGCCCGGTGGCCTGGTGGCAGGCGCACCAGCCCATGCCCGTCACCGAGGAGTGGCGGACCGCCGCCGTGAAGTACGGGGAGGTCCTGGTCTACGCCTCGCCGGCGGGCACCATCGGCAAGCAGCCGCGCGAGGACCAGCTGCGCGCGGCACTGGACCGGGCTGCCGCGGGCGGGCTGCTGTTCGCCGCCGCGATGCCCCTCGCGGGCACGTGACCGCGCCCGCGCCCCGGCGCCGCCTGCGGCTGGCCCGTATCGCGCACTCGCCGCCGAGCCCGCATCTCACCGGCGGTCAGGTCGTTGGCCCCTACGTGCACGCCTACGATGCCCCCTCGCCACCGCCCTATCCGAGCCGCGTCCCCGCGATGCGCCCGTCCCGGGAGGCCGCGCACCGGCGGCGCTCCGCCACGCCGATCTACGACGCGCTGTGCGTGGAGTTCAAGAAGGCGTTCCGCACGCTGCCGGGCGACCGTACGGGCGAGGCGGACCTGGCCTTCACCGGCTTCGGGGACCTCGGCGCAGAGCCGGGCCGGCACCGCGGACTCGCCGCCCCCGGCGGCTACGGCGAGGCGGGCTCGTCCACGGGCCGCCACGCGGGCGACCGGCCGGGAAACTGGGAGCCGGCCGAGCGCACGCGCCGCGCCTCCCCGCCACCCGCCCTGCCGCCCGCGCCGGGCGACGAGCAGGCGGGCGGGTACTGACCCGCCCGCCCCCGGCCCCCCGGGAGCGCGCCGCCACCCGCGCCCTCGCGGGCACGCCGCCACCCGCCGTACGCGGAAGGCCCTGTTCCACGGCCCGTACGGGCTCCCCGCTCCCCGCCCTCGGCCCTTGCGGGCGCGCTACTTCCCGCCCTTGCGGGACCGCTTCTCCCGCACCCGCACCGAGATCTGCAGCGGGCTCCCCTCGAACCCGAACTCCTCGCGCAGCCGCCGCTCGATGAACCGCCGGTAGCCCGCCTCCAGGAAGCCCGAGGCGAACAGGACGAACCGCGGCGGCCGGGTCCCCGCCTGGGTGCCGAACAGGATGCGGGGCTGCTTGCCGCCGCGCACCGGGTGCGGGTGGGCGGCGACGATCTCCCCGAGGAAGGCGTTGAGCCGCCCGGTCGGCACCCGCGTCTCCCACCCGGCCAGCGCCGTCTCGATCGCCGGGACCAGCTTCTCCATGTGCCGGCCCGTACGCGCGGAGATGTTGACGCGCGGCGCCCACCGCACCTGCGCCAGCTCCGTCTCGATCTCCCGCTCCAGGTAGTAGCGGCGCTCCTCGTCCAGCAGGTCCCACTTGTTGTACGCGAGGACGAGCGCGCGCCCGGCCTCCACCGCCATGGTCACGATCCGCTGGTCCTGCACGCTGATGGACTCGGTGGCGTCGATCAGCACGACCGCGACCTCCGCCTTCTCCACGGCGGCCGCGGTGCGCAGCGAGGCGTAGTAGTCCGCGCCCTCCTGAAGGTGCACGCGGCGGCGGATGCCGGCCGTGTCGACGAACCGCCAGGTCTCCCCGCCCAGCTCGATCAGCTCGTCCACCGGGTCGCGGGTGGTTCCGGCCAGCTCGTCCACGACGACCCGGTCCTCGTTCGCCACCTTGTTCAGCAGGGACGACTTGCCGACGTTCGGACGGCCGATGAGGGCGATACGGCGCGGCCCGCCCGCGGCCGGGCCGTCGAAGGTCTGCGCGGGGGCGTCGGGCAGCACCTCCAGGACGGCGTCCAGCATGTCGCCCGAGCCGCGGCCGTGCAGCGCGGACACCGGGTGCGGCTCGCCGAGGCCGAGCGACCACAGGGCCGCGGCGTCGGCCTCGGCGCTGGGCCCGTCGACCTTGTTGGCGCACAGCACGACGGGCTTGCCGGCCCGCCGCAGCAGCTTGACGACGGCCTCGTCGGTGTCGGTCGCGCCGACGGTGGCGTCCACGACGAAGACCACCGCGTCGGCGGCCTCGATCGCGTACTCGGCCTGGGCGGCCACGGACGCGTCGATGCCGAGCACGTCCTGCTCCCAGCCGCCGGTGTCGACCAGCTTGAAGCGGCGGCCGGCCCACTCGGCCTCGTAGGTCACGCGGTCGCGGGTGACGCCGGGCCGGTCCTCGACCACCGCCTCACGGCGGCCGATGACGCGGTTGACCAGTGTCGACTTGCCGACGTTCGGCCGGCCGACGACGGCGAGCACGGGCAGCGGGCCGTGTCCGGCCGCGGCCAGGCCGTCCTCGACCTCCGCCAGGTCGAAGCCCTCCCGCGCGGCGAGCTCCATGAACTCCGCGTACTCGGCGTCGCCAAGCTCACCGTGCCCGTCGTGGCCGGTGTCGATCTGCTCGTTCATGAAGTCCGTTCTCTCTTGACGATCGAGGCGGTCGCGGTCGGGTGACCGCCGGCCGCCGGCTAGGGGCGGCCGGTAAGCCGCCTGGCGTCCGCCAGGTGCGCGCTCAGCCGCTTCTGGATGCGCGAGGTGGCCTCGTCCAGGGCGCCGCGGGTGCGCCGGCCGGTGCCGTCGCCCGCCAGGAACGGCTCGCCGTACACCACGTCGATCCGGGTGCGCGGCGGCGGCAGCGCGCGGACCCGGCCGCCGCGCGGCACCGCCGAGCCCAGCACGGCCACCGGCACGATGGGCGCGCCGGACCGTACGGCGAAGTACGCCAGGCCCGCGCGCAGCGACGCGAAGTCGCCGTCGCCGCGCGTGCCCTCCGGGAAGATCCCCAGCACCCCGCCGCGCGCCAGCACGGCCAGCGCGCCGGCCACCGCGTCCCGGTCCGGGCGCGAGCGGTCCACCCGCACCTGGCCGATGCCGCGCAGGAACGGGCCGAGCGGGCCGGTGAACGCCTCCTTCTTGACCAGGAAGTGCACGGGGCGGGGCGCGGTGCCGATCAGCATCGGGCCGTCGACGTTGTGCGCGTGGTTGCCGGCGAGTATCACCGGGCCGCCGGCCGGGACCCGCTCCGCGCCGAGCACCCGCGGCCGCCACAGCCCGCGCATGAGGACGGCGCCGAGGCGGCGGCCGAAGGCGGCCCCGGCCGCGGACGGGCCCGCGGGGGCGGCCTTCGTCACCTGTCCCGCTGCCTCTCCTCGACGAGGGTGACGACGCACTCGACGACCTGCTCCAGCGTCAGCTCGGAGGTGTCCACCTCGACCGCGTCCTCCGCCTTGGCCAGCGGCGCGGTCGTACGGCCCGAGTCGGCCGCGTCCCGCCGGGCGAGCGCGGCCTGGGTGGTGGCCAGGTCGACGGCCTCCTTGCCCTTCAGCTCGCCGTTGCGCCGCGCGGCCCGCACCTCGGGGGACGCGGTCAGGAACACCTTCAGGTCCGCGTGCGGCAGCACGGTCGTGCCGATGTCGCGGCCCTCGACGACGATGCCCCGCTCGGCGGCCGCGGCGATGGCCCGCTGCAACTCGGTGATCCTGGCCCGCACCTCGGGCACCGCGCTGACCGCGCTGACGTGGGAGGTGACCTCCTGGCCGCGGATCGGCCCGGAGACGTCCACGCCGTCGACGCTGATCGCCGGGGCGGCCGGGTCGGTGCCGGAGACGATCGAGGGCTTGTCGGCGGCGGAGGCCACCGCGGCCGGGTCGGCCACGTCGATGCCGTTGTTCAGCATCCACCAGGTGATCGCCCGGTACTGGGCGCCGGTGTCCAGGTATCGCAGGCCGAGCTTGGCCGCGACGGCCTTGGAGGTGCTGGACTTGCCCGTGCCGGCGGGGCCGTCGATGCCCACGATGACTGCTGCCGGCTCGGTCCGGGCGGCGGTTTCCACAGCGAAAGGTACCTTCCTTGTCCACGGGGCGGTTTCGGTGCCGGGCCCGCTCGCGTGCGCGCCGCGGGCCCCGGGCGCGGGGCGGAGGAGCCTTGCGACAAGGTTACTGGGTGCGACGGACACCCAGGGCTCCCGCCGCCCGCCGCACGGCCTCCGGGGCGGCGGCGCGGCGGGGCCCGCGGTCGGTGTCACTGCCTGACCGGCCAGCCCCGCTCCTTCAGGGCCCGGGCCAGCTCGGGCGCCGCCTGGGGCTGGACGGTGAGCTGGATGAGACCGGCCTGCTGCCCGGTGGCGTGCTCGATGCGGACGTCCTCGATGTTGACTCCGGCCCGCCCGGCGTCGGCGAAGATGCGGGCCAGCTCGCCCGGCTGGTCGCCGATGTGGACGGTGACGACCTCGTACGCGGCCGGGGCGGCGCCGTGCTTGCCGGGGACCCGCTCGCGCCCGGCGTTGCCGCGCCGCAGCACGTCCGCGATGCCGGCCGCGCCGTCCTCGCGCTTGGCCTGGTCGGCGGACTGGAGCGCCCGCAGCGCCCGTACGGTCTCGTCCAGGTCGGCGGCCACGGCGGCGAGCACGTCGGCGACCGGGCCCGGGTTGGCCGACAGGATGTCTATCCACATCTGCGGCTCGGAGGCCGCGATCCGGGTGACGTCGAGAATGCCCTGACCGCACAGCCGGACGGCCGCCTCGTCGGCGTCCTGGAGGCGGGCGGCGACCATGCTGGAGATCAGCTGCGGGGTGTGCGAGACCAGGGCGACGGCCCGGTCGTGGGCGTCGGCGTCCATAACCACGGGCACGCCGCGGCACAGCGCGACGAGTTCGAGGGCGAGGTTGAGCACCTCGGTTTCGGTGTCGCGGGTGGGCGTGAGCACCCACGGCCGCCCCTCGAACAGGTCGGCGTCGGCCGCCAGCGGCCCGGACAGCTCCCGGCCCGCCAGCGGGTGGGTGCCGATGTAGCCCGCCAGGTCGCAGCCGAGGGCCTCCAGGTCGCGGCGCGGGCCGCCCTTGACGCTGGCGACGTCCAGGTAGCCGCGCGCGGCGCCGCGGCGCATCGCCCCGGCCAGGGTCTGCGCCACGTGCGCGGGCGGCACCGCGACCACCGCCAGGTCCACCGGCCCGTCCGGCTCCCCGTCCGTGCCCGCGCCCAGGCCCGCGGCCGTACGCGCGCGGGCCGGGTCGCGGTCGGCGAGGTGGACGCGCACGCCGCGGCTGGCCAGGGCCAGGGCGGTGGAGGTGCCGATCAGGCCGGTTCCGATGACGAGGGCGGTTCTCACTGGGCGATGTCCTTGCGCAGGGCGGCCGCGGCGCCGAGGTAGACGTGGGCGATGGCGGACCTGGGCAGGCCGGTCTCGATGTGCGCGAGGATGCGCACGACCCGCGGCATGGCCCCGGCCACGTCCAGCTCCTGGGCGCAGATCAGCGGCACGTCGGTGATGCCGAGCTTGCGGGCCGCGGCGGCCGGGAAGTCGCTGTGCAGGTCGGGGGTGGCGGTGAACCACACGCTGATCAGGTCGTCCGGGGTGAGGCCGTTGCGCTCCAGGACGGCGGTGAGCAGCTCCGCGACCCGCTCGTCCATGTGCTCCGCCTCGTCCCGGTCCAGCTGCACGGCCCCGCGGACCGCTCGTACCGCCACGTGTCTGCTCCTCGCGCGTCATCGGCTCCGCGGCCCGCCGACGCGGGCCGCCGTTCCAGGTCAGCGTAGCCAGCCGGGCGGACGGGCCGCCGGGGCGACCGGTCCGTGGAACGGCGGGCCGGGCGGGCCGCCGCCGGGCGGTGGGCGTACGGGCGGTCTTCCGCGTGCGCCGCCGTGCTCCCCGGGCCCCTCGGCCCGGCCCCTCGCGCCCCGCCGTGCCGGTCCGGGCGCCGGCTCCGGCGGGTACTGCGGGTACGGCCCTCAGCGGCCCGGATCCGGGTGGACCTCAAGGCCCGGACCGGGTGCGCGGGCGTCTCAGAGGTCGACCTCGCGCATCAGCATGCCCACCTCGGTGTTGGTCAGCCGCCGCAGCCAGCCGGACTTCTGGTCGCCCAGGGCGATCGGGCCGAAGGCGGTGCGCACCAGCTTGTCGACCGGGAAGCCGGCCTCCGAGAGCATGCGGCGCACGATGTGCTTGCGGCCCTCGTGCAGGCTGACCTCGACGAGGTAGTTCTTGCCGGTGGACTGCACGACCTTGAAGTGGTCCGCGCGCGCGTAGCCGTCCTCCAGCTGGACGCCCTCGCGCAGCCGCTTGCCGAGGTCGCGCGGCAGCGGGCCCTGAAGCGCGGCGAGGTAGGTCTTCTTCACGCCGTACCGGGGATGGGTGAGGCGGTGGGCCAGCTCGCCGTGGTTGGTGAGCAGGATGATGCCCTCGGTCTCGGTGTCCAGGCGTCCGACGTGGAACAGCCGGGTCTCGCGGTTGGTGACGTAGTCGCCCAGGCACTGGCGGCCCTCAGGGTCCTCCATGGTGGACACGACGCCCGCGGGCTTGTTCAGCGCGAAGAACAGGTACGACTGGGTGGCCACGGTCAGCCCGTCCACCCTGATCTCGTCGCGCTCCGGGTCGACTCGGCGGCCCTGCTCGGTGACGACCTCGCCGTTGACCTCGACGCGGCGCTGGTCGATCAGCTCCTCGCAGGTGCGGCGCGAGCCCAGGCCCGCGCGGGCGAGCACCTTCTGGATGCGCTCGCCCTCCGGCTCGCCGAAGGTCTTGGGGAGCTTCACGGCGGGCCGGTCGTGCCGGGCGCGGTTGCGCTCCTCGATCGCGGCCTCGTACTCGCGCGGGCGGGCCGGGGCGGGCCCGCGCCCGCGCGAGGCCGCCCCCTTGTGCCCCGCGCCCTTGTAGCCTGCGCCCTTCGGGCCCGCGTGGCCCGCGCCCTTCGGGCCCGCGCCCCGCGCGCCGGGCTTCGCTCCCGGGGCGCCG
>NZ_JAVSCF010000216.1:0-11167 GCF_031932565.1 Streptomyces sp. B1866 | reverse complement strand
AGGTCGCGCAGCAGGCTCGGCAGCAGGCCCGCGGCGGCCTCCTCGCGCAGCTTCGCGGTGTCCAGCGGCAGGACGCACGCCTGGGCGCCGCCGCCGGCCAGCAGCCGGTCCAGGGCGGCGACGCCGTCCGCCGGCCGCAGGCTCAGCACGCCCCGGGCGGCCAGCGCGCCGCCGCGGTCCGGCCGGGCCGCCAGGCCCACCTCGGCCCACGGCCCCCAGTCGACGGTCAGGGCCGGCAGGCCGAGGGCGGCGCGGTGCAGGGCGAGGGCGTCCAGGTAGGCGTTGGCCGCCGCGTAGTTGCCCTGGCTGGCCGAGCCGAGCAGCGCCGCGGCCGAGGAGTACAGCACGAAGAAGTCCAGCTCCAGCTCGCGCTCCCGGGCGGCCTGGTGCAGGTGCCAGGCGCCGGCCGCCTTGGGCGCGGCCACCGCCTCGAAGTCCGCCGGGCCCAGCCCCTTGAGGAGTCCGTCGCGCAGCACGCCGGCCGCGTGCACGATGCCCGCCACCGGCGGCATGGTCCGCGCCAGGCCGTCGAGCAGCGCGCCGACGTCCTCGGCGCGGGCCACGTCGGCGGCGCACACGCGCACCTCGGCGCCGTCCGCGCGCAGCGCGGCCAGCACCTCCTCGGCCCGTTCGGACGGCGCGCCGCGCCCGGCCAGCGCCAGGTGCCGGGCGCCCTGGCCGGCCAGGTAGCGGGCCGTCTCCAGGCCCAGCCCGCCGAGGCCGCCGGTGACCAGGTAGGTGGCGTCGGCCCGTACCGGACCCCCGGGCCGGTCGGCGACGGTGGCCGGCGGCCGCGCGTCCGGGCGCAGCACCACCTTGCCCGTGTGCCGGGCGCCGGCCATCAGCGCGAACGCCTCGGCGGCCCGCTCGTACGGGAAGGACGCCACCGGAAGCGCGGTGAACTCCCCGCCCGCGAAGCCGTCCACGACCTGCGCCATCAGCTCGGCGACCAGGCCGTGCTGCTCGGTGAACGCCAGCTCCAGGTCCACGGCCAGGAACGAGCGGTTGTGGCGCAGCGCGCCCAGGCCCAGCCGGCTGTCGTCGTACACGTCCCGCTTGCCGATCTCCACGAACCGGCCGCCCGGGGCCAGCAGCGCGAGGCCGCGGGTCAGCGCCTCGCCCGCCAGCGAGTTCAGCACCACGTCCACGCCCCGGCCGCCGGTCAGCTCCGCGACCTCGTCGGCGAAGCGCAGCGAGCGCGAGTCCATCACGTGCCGCACGCCGAGGCGCCGCAGCAGCTCCCGCTTCTCCTCGCTGCCCGCCGTGGCGAACACCTCCGCGCCCGCCCGGCGCGCCACCTGAAGGGCCGCCAGGCCCACGCCGCCGGCCGCGGCGTGGATCAGCACCCGCTCGCCGCGCCGCAGCCGGGCCAGGTGGTCCAGGCCGTAGACGGCGGTCAGGAACGCGATGGGCACCGCGGCGGCCTGCTCGTCGTCCAGGCCCGCGGGCCGGGGCGCCACCAGGGCGGCCTCGGTGGTGGTCCAGCGGGCCATGCTGGAGGGCGAGACGGCCATCACCGCGTCGCCGGGCCGCAGGTCCGCCACGCCCTCGCCGACCGCCGTGACCACGCCCGCGCACTCTCCGCCGAGCGGCACCGACGCGCCGGGGGGCACGCCGGGGCAGGTGTCCAGGGCCTTCAGCACGTCGTTGAAGTTCAGCCCGGCGGCGCGGACCTCGATCTCCACCTGGCCGTACCCGGGCGGGCGGCGCCGCCACCGGGCGGGGGCCAGGCTGTCCAGCAGGCCGGGCCGCAGGGCCAGCAGCCGGTGGTTGCCGTCGGGGCCGAGCGGCCGCTGCCGCCACGCGGGCCGGTCCTGCTCCGGGCCGGCCGCCCAGGGCGCCAGGCGCGGGGCGTACCGCTGCCCGCCGCGCAGCGCCAGCTGGTCCTCGGGCCCGCCGCGCAGCAGTTCCTCCCGCAGCCCGGCCGCGCCCCCGGCGGGGTCGAGGTCGACGACCACCGGGTCGAGGTCGCCGTGCTCCAGCCGGACCACCCGCGCCAGGCCCCACAGCCCGGCCTGGGCGAGGGCCGGCGGCGGCTCCTGCCCGCTTACCTGCTGGGCGCCGCGGGTGAGCAGCACCAGCCGCGCGGGCCGCTCGTCCTCGGCGGCGGCCAGGGCGGCGACCAGGTGCAGCGCCGAGAGGACCCCGCCGTCGCGGGCCGTCCACAGCGTGTCCGGGCCGTCCCCGGCCGCGTCCAGCGACCAGGCGTGCACCGCCCCGGCCCACCGGCCGGGCCTGCCGCGCAGGTCGGCCAGCAGCCGGGCGTACTGCTCCGGCGCTGCCGGGTCGATCTCGAACCGGTCGTCCGCCAGCCGCCGGTAGCCGTCGCCGGGCACGACGGTGACGTGCGCCCGGTCCGCCAGGTCCTCGCGCAGCGACGCGCACACCCCGCCGCGGTCGGCCAGCAGCAGCCACCAGCCGTCCGCGCCCGGCGCGTCCGCGGGCGCCGGGTGCCACTCCAGGCGGCGCAGCGCGGCGCCGACGGGGTCGGCGCGGCCGTCCGCGAGGCGGCGCAGCCGGATGCCCGCCACCTCGCCGGCCACCTCGCCCGAGGCGTCGTACAGCACGACCCGGCCGGTGATCTCCTCGGCGTCCGCCGCGGCGCCGTCCGCCAGCGCCGCGTGCGCCCAGCGGGGGCGGGCCCCCGTGCCGGACAGCGCGAACCGGCCGGCGCCGACCGGGAGGTACGGGGCGCCCGCGGACCCGTCCGGGCGCGGCGGCAGCGCCGCGGCGAGCACCTGGAGGGCGCTGTCCAGCAGCGCGGGATGGACCAGGTACGCCTCCGGCCCCTGCCGGGCGGCGGCCGCGTCCCCGGCGTCCGCCAGCCGGCCGACCGCCTCCGCCGCGCCGCGCCACAGCGCCTCGACGCCGCGGAACGCGGGCCCGTACTCCAGTCCGGACGCGGCCAGGGACGCGTAGTGCCCGTCCGCCGGCACCTCGTCCGCGCAGCGGGCACGCACCTCCGCAAGGCCCTCGGCCCTGGTCTCGCCCGGGGCGGAGGGGAGGCGGCAGGCGCCGCCGGCCACCTCGGTCCACTCGCCCGCGGGGTCCGCGCCGTCCCGGCTGAAGACCCGCACGGAGCCGGCGCCCGCCGTCCCCGGACGGCAGACGAGCTGGAGCGTGGCGTGCCCGGGGCGCTCGGGCACCACCGTCGGCCGGTCCAGCCGCAGGTCCTCCACGACCGCCCCGGCGTCGCCCAGCACCTCGCGCGCCGCCGCCAGCACCGCGTCCATGACGAAGGCGCCGGGCAGCACGACCGCGCCCTCCACCGCGTGGTCCCGCAGCCACGGGAAGCCGTCCAGGCCGACCCGGGCGGAGAAGTGCAGCGCCTCGGGCGGCACCGCCGAGCGGACCGGGGAGCCCAGCGCCGGGTGCCCGCCCGTAGCCGCCGGCCCTGAGGGCGCGGCGGGCTCCGGGAGCCAGGCGCGCTCCGGCTGCCACGGGTAGGACGGCAGCGGTACGGGCGGCTCCGGCGCGCCGAACACCCGCTCCCACGGCACCGGGTAGCCGGCCGCGTACAGTCGGCCCAGGCCGGCCAGCAGCGCCGTACGGCCCGGCTGGTCGCGGTGCAGGGAGGCGGTCACCACGCCCTCGGCGGACTCGTGCGCGATCCGCTCGGCCACCGCCTCCTGGAGCATCGGGTGCGGGGAGACCTCCACGAACGCGTCGTGGCCCGCCGCCACCAGCGCCTTGACCACCTCGTCGAAGCGGACCGGGCGCTTGAGGTTCGCCGCCCAGTACCCGGCGTCCAGGTCCGTGCCCGCGACCGGCGCGGCGGTGACGGTGGAGAGCATCGGCAGGCGGGCGGCGCGCGGCGCCAGGCCCGCCAGCGCCTGGCGCAGCTCGGCCGCCACCGGCTCCATCAGCGGGCTGTGCGAGCCGAAGTCGACCGACTCCAGCGGCCTGCACCACACGCCGTCGGCCTCCAGCCGGGCCAGCAGCCCGGCCAGGGCGGCGGGCTCGCCGGAGAACACCGTGCTGCCGGGGCTGTTGGCGGCGGCCACCCACACCGGGCCGGGCCGCAGCTCGGCCAGCAGCCGCGTCGCCCGCTCGGCCGGCAGCGCGGCCACGGCCATCCGGCCCCGGCCGACGGCCCTGGCGACGGCCTGGCCGCGGCGCAGCGCCGTGCGCAGCGCGTCGGGCAGGCTCAGCGCCCCGGCGACGTGCGCGGCGGCGATCTCGCCCACGCTGTGCCCGACGACGGCGGCCGGCTCCACGCCCCAGGCCCGCCACTGCGCGGCGAGCGCGATCTGCACGGCGCACAGCGCGGCCTGGCCCGCCTCGGGCTCGGCCAGCCGGGAGGCGTCCGGGTCGGCGGCCAGCTCCGCGAGCAGCGACCAGTCCGCCCAGCGGCGCAGCAGCGCGTCGCACTCGGCGAGCACCGACCGGAAGGCCGGCCTGGTGTCCGCCAGGTCGCCGGCCACCGGCCACCAGCGCGGGCCCTGCCCGGAGAAGACGAACACGGCCCGCGGGCGGCGTCCGGGGCGGCGCCGCCCGGCGGCGAGCCCGGGCGCGTCCTCGCCCTGCCGGTAGGCCGCCAGCGCCGCCCGGTACGCGGCGCGCGAGTCGCCGACGACGGCCAGCCGGTGCTCGTGGTGGGTGCGGCGCACCGCCGCGGTGTGCGCCAGGGCCCGGGCGGGCGCGGCGAAGCCGGGGTCGGCCAGCCGCTCCTCCAGGCGGGCGGCGGCGGCCCGCAGGGCCGTCTCGTCGCGCGCGGAGAGTGTCAGCGGCCAGGCCAGGCCGTCGTCCGCCGCGGCCGGTGCGGGCGGCTCGGGGGCCTCGGCCAGCACNGGTGCGGGCGGCTCGGGGGCCTCGGCCAGCACCAGGTGGGCGTTGGTGCCGCCGAAGCCGAAGGAGCTGACCCCGGCCAGGGCCGGCCCGGGGCGGTGCGGCCACGGCTGGGCGTGGCCGGCCACCCGCAGGCGCAGCTCGTCGAACGGGATGTGCGGGCTGGTCCGTCCGGCGTGCAGGCTCGGCGGTACGTGCCGGTGGCGCAGCATCAGGGCGGCCTTCACCAGCCCGGCGACGCCGGCCGCGGCCTCCAGGTGGCCGAGGTTGGACTTGACCGAGCCGACCAGGCACGGCCGGCCGGGGTCGCGGCCGGCGGACAGCACGGCGCCCAGCGCCCGGGCCTCGATGGGGTCGCCCAGGGGGGTGCCGGTGCCGTGCGCCTCGACGTAGTCGACGTCGGCGGGCTCGACCCCGGCGTCCCGGTAGGCGTCCCGCAGGACGGCCTCCTGGGCGTGCGGGTTGGGCGCCATCAGCCCGTTGCTGCGGCCGTCCTGGTTGACCGCGCCGCCGCGGACGACGGCGTAGACGGTGTCCTGGTCGGCCAGGGCCCGGCTCAGCGGCTTCAGGACGACGATTCCGGCGCCCTCGGACCGTACGTAGCCGTCGGCGTCCGCGGAGAACGGCTTGCAGCGGCCTTCCGGGGACATCACCCCGGCCTTGCTGAAGTTGACCGCGGCGGCGGGGGACAGGATCAGGTTGACGCCCCCGGCCAGGGCCAGGTCGCAGTCCCCGCGCTCCAGCGCGGCGCGCGCCTGCTCCACGGCGACCAGCGAGGAGGAGCAGGCGGTGTCCACCGCCATGCTCGGCCCGCGCAGGTCCAGCAGGTAGGACAGCCGGTTGGCGGCGATGCTCAGCGCGCTGCCGGTGCCGGTCCAGGCGTCGATCGTGCCCAGGTCGCCCAGCTGCCGGCCGCCGTAGTCGAAGGACGAGATCCCGACGTAGACGCCGGTGCGCGACCCGGCCAGCCGGTCCGCCGGCAGGCCCGCGTCCTCCAGCGCCTCCCAGGCCACCTCCGCGAGCAGCCGCTGCTGCGGGTCGACGCGCGCCGCCTCGGGCTCGGAGATGCCGAAGAAGCGGTGGTCGAAGGCGTCGACGCGGTCCAGGAACCCGCCCCACCTGCTGTTGGTCCGGCCCGGCGCGGCCGGGTCCGCGGCGAAGACGGCGTCGGCGTCCCACCGGTCGGCGGGGACCTCGCCGACGGCGTCCCGGCCCTCGGTGAGCAGCCGCCAGAAGGACGCGGGGCCGTCCGCGCCGCCGGGGAAGCGGCAGCCGATGCCCACGATCGCGATCGGCTCCCGCGCGGGGGCCGGGCCGGCGGCCGGGGCGGGCGCGGGCCGCGCCGCGTCCTGCCCCGCGGGCCCGGAGCCGTGGGCGAGGTGCGCGGCCAGCGCGTCGACGGTCGGGTAGGACCACAGCAGGGTGGCGGGCAGCTCCCGGCCCAGGTGCCGCTCCAGGTCGCCGACCAGGCCCACCGCGTCCGCCGAGCGCAGCCCGAAGGCGGCGAACTCGGTGGCCCGGTCCACCTCCCGCGGGGCGGCGCCGACCTGGCGCGCGAGCCGGGCGGCCAGCCAGTCGGCCAGCTCCGCGGCGTCGGCGGGCTCGGCGGGCTGTACGGGCTGTACGGGCTGTACGGGCGCTACGGCGCCGGCGGGCTGTGCGGCGTCGGCGGCCCGCGCGGCCGGGGCGCCGTCGGTCCAGCGCCACCCGCCCAGCTCCCGCAGCTCGCCCGCGAACAGCGCGTCCAGGCAGGCGGCCCGCCGCAGCTTGCCGCTCGACGTCTTCGGCACCTGCCCGCGCCGCACCAGCGCGACGACGTGCACCTCCAGGCCGGACTCGGTGGCCACCGCGGCCCGGATGGCGGCGACGATCCGCCCGGCGTCCCGCGGCGACAGCCGTCCGGCGATTTCCTGGACGACGACCAGGCGCTCCTCGCCGTCGATCTCCCGGACGCCGGCCACCCCGCCGTGCGGTTGCAGGGCCGGGTCGGCCCGCTCCACGGCCAGCTCGATGTCCTGCGGGTAGTGGTTGCGCCCCGCGACGATGATCACGTCCTTGGTGCGCCCGGTGACGTACAGCTCGCCGTCGTGGTGGAAGCCCAGGTCGCCGGTGCGCAGGAACGGGCCGTCGCCCGCCGCCGTACGGGCCCGGAAGACCGACTCGGTCAGGTCGGGGCGCTCCCAGTAGCCCTGCGCCACGCTCGGCCCGCCGAACCAGATCTCGCCCACCCGTCCGTCCGGCAGCGCGGCGCCGGTGTCCGGGTCGGCGACGACGACCCGGTGCTCCGCGATGACCGGGCCGCAGCCGACCAGGGCCCGGGACGGCTCGCCGGGCGCGGGGTCCTCGGCCCGCCCCTCGGCGAGGGCGTCGGCCCGCACGTCGCGGACCACCGGGGCGGGCCGCCAGCCCCCGGCGGACACCAGGAGGGTGGCCTCGGCGAGCCCGTAGCCGGGCATGAAGCGGTCCATCCGGAAACCGGAGACCGCGAAGGCGTCGGCGAACCGCCGCAGGCTGCCGTCCCGGATGGGCTCGGCCCCGCTGAACGCCACCTGCCACCGGCTCAGGTCGAGGGCCGCGCGCTCCTCCTCGGTCGTCTTGGCGACGCACAGGTCGTAGGCGAAGTTGGGCGCGCCGCTGACCGTGCCGCCCTGCTCGGCGATGGCGCGCAGCCAGCGCAGCGGGCGCTTGAGGAAGGAGAACGGCGACATCATCGTCACCGGGTACGACCCGAAGGCGGGGGCCAGGACCCCGGCGATCAGGCCCATGTCGTGGTAGGGCGGCAGCCAGGTGACCATGTGGTGCGGGCCGCGCTCGGGCAGGTCGGTGCCGAAGACCCGGCCCAGGTGCCGCAGGTTGTGGAGCAGGTTGCCGTGGCTGACCATCACGCCCTTGGGGCGGCTGGTCGACCCCGAGGTGTACTGGAGGAAGGCCACCGCGTCCGCCGTCAGGTCCGGGCGCCGCCAGGAGCCGGGGTCGGCGCACTCCTCGGGCGCGTCCACGCTCAGCCACAGCGCCTCGCGCAGCAGCGGCGGCTGGTCGGCCGAGTCCCGGGTCAGCGCGGCGATCGCGGCCGGAGCGAGCACCACCGCGGGCCGGGCGTCCTCGACGATCCCGGTCAGGCGGTCCAGGGTGCGTTTGAGGAAGGCCGGGTCGAGCGGGTAGACGGGGACGGCGACGACGCCGGAGTACAGGCAGGCCAGGAAGGAGACGACGTAGTCGAGGCCCGGCGGGCAGACGATCAGCGCCCGGTCGCCGGGCGCCGCCCGCTCCCGCAGCGTCGCCGCGACGGCCCGCACCCGGGCGTCGACGGCCGCGTTGGAGATGCCGGCCGGTGCCCCGCCGTCGTCGGAGAGGAACCGGAAGACGTGCTGGTCCGGCCGCTCCTCGAAGACGGCGAGGAAGTGATCAGCGAGGGTGTTGTCGGACAATGCTCCGCCTCTCATCCTGGCTTTCCTGGTCGATATGCCGTACGTCCGCCGCCTGCGCGGCGGGATTCCGGCGGTGCGCGGGCAGCACGAGGCAGCCCCTGACCGACCGATTTCCGGTGGGGGCGGAGCAGGCCGCGGAAAAGGGCGGGCGTGGCGAAGTGAACCCGATTCGGCGTCCGAGTGTCGGGCAGGCGTCGGCTGGATAATTCCTGACAGAAAACGGGGAACGTGCTCCCGGGGCGCCGCCGGTACCGGGGCGGGAAATGGTGCGGCCGGCACCCGTGGCGCGGTGCCCCGGACACCCCTGGCGGCCGGGGCGCGGGGTAAACGGAATGCTGTCTACGGCACAGGATGTCCCGGGGGAACCGGCGGGTGCGAGCCCGGTGGCGCCCGGTCCGGGCGTACCCGGCAGGCCGGCCCCGGTGGCGCCGACCTCCGTGACGGAGTGCTGATCGCCAGGTTAACGGGATCTACGCGCGAAGAGAACAGGCGAAAAAAAGAGGCGAGGAGGTGGTTGGCCTCCTCGGCGCCGCGGCGCCGTGCCGGCTCCCTGCCGCCCTGGCCGGGCCGGGCGCGCGCCTCGCCGGGCGTGCGAAGCCGGGGAGCCGGATGAATTCCTGGTGGTGACAGGTTCAGCCAAAGTGAACAGTAATTGCTCGCGTGTCTCGATTCGATCGTCGTCCGGCGGGGCCGGACGGGTCTTCGGGGTCTCGAACGAGGCGGCATTGCGACCTCCGTAGCGGGCCCTTCGGCGGGCGGTACGGCAGTGACATCGTAAGAACCCCCTCCGCTGCTGTCAATGATCGTTATTCGTATATGGCAACCGCGTGAAGCGGCGTGTGGCGTCCGGTTTCAACCGCCGCATTTCGGCGGCCGGTGCGCGGCCCGCCGAATGTGTGCGGAATAGATTCTTCCGGTGGGCGCGCCGCGCGGGATTCGGCCGCCTGCCGCACGGGAAAGCGGCCGGATCCCGTCATCGAGTGATATTCCGTGGCGGGTCGCGGTCCGGCGGCGGGCCGTACGGGCCGTCCGGCGCGGGAGCCGGGCCGGCGGGCCGGCACCCGGCGCAGCCCCGGCGGGCGGCCGGCAGCTGGGTCGCGGCCAGGTCGCGGTAGAGCGGGTCGCTGTCGAGCAGTTCCGCGTGGGTGCCGACGGCCCGGACCCGGCCCGCCTCCATGACGACGATGCGGTCCGCGGCGGTGACCGTGGACAGCCGGTGCGCCACGACCAGCACGGTGGTGGTCCGGGCCGCCTCCGCCACCGTCTCCCGCAGCGCCGCCTCGTTGGCGGCGTCCAACTGCGAGGTCGCCTCGTCCAGCAGGAGCAGCCGGGGGCGGCGCAGCAGGGCGCGGGCGATGGCCACGCGCTGGCGCTCGCCCCCGGACAGCCGGCTGCCCCGGTGGCCGACCAGGGTGTCCAGGCCCTGCGGGAGGCGGGCGACGACCGGTTCGAGACGGGTCCGCCGCAGCACGTCGAGCAGGTCGTCGTCGCGGGCGTCCGGGGCGCCCAGGGTCAGGTTCTGGCGGAGCGTGCCGGACAGCACGGGCGCGTCCTGCTCGACGTACCCGATCGCGGCGCGCAGGCCGGCCAGCGGCCACCGCCGCAGGTCGCGCCCGTCCAGCAGGACACGGCCGCTGTCCGGCTCGTGGAACCGCTCCAGGAGGGACAGGACCGTGGTCTTGCCGGCGCCGGACGGGCCCACCAGAGCGGTCAGCCCCCCGGCGGGCACGGTGAAGGAGAGCCCGTGGTGCACGGCGGGCAGCCCGGGCCGGTAGCGGAAGCCCACCCGCTCGAAGCGCACCGCGGCGGCTCCCCGGCCGGGCTGCTCCCCGGCCGCCGGGCCCTCCCCGGGACCCGTACGGTCGGCCGCGTCCCCGGGGCGCCCGTACGGCTCCCGGAGGCTCGGACCGGTGGCGGGCGGGTCGGCGGCCTCCCGCTCCATCCGCTGTATCTCCTCGATGCGCACGGCGGCGGCCGCGCCGATCTGGAACTGCCCGGCGGCCTCGACGAGCTGGCTGATCCGCGGCGCCAGCGCGAACAGGTACAGCAGGAAGGCGACGAGGGTGGACACGCCGATCGCGCCGGAGGCGACCCGGGCCCCGCCCACCCCGAGCACCGCGAGGAAGGACACCTGCCCGGCCACGGCGGACGCGGTCGCCGACAGGGCCTGCCAGCCCGCGGCCCGCACCCCGGTGCGGCGGGCGTCCTGGGCCAGCCGGTCCAGCACGGCCGCCTCCCGCTCCTCGGCCCCGGCCGCCTTCACGGTGCGTACCGCGCCGAGGACCCGCTCCAGGGCGGCCCCGATCTCGCCGACCGACGCCTGGGCCTGCCGGGCGGCGCGCCCGATCCTGGGCGCCGCCGCCCCCACCACGGCGCCCAGCACCGCGATGACGGCCAGCGTGACGGCGAGGAGGACCACGTCCAGCAGGCCCATCAGCACCAGTGTCAGCACCAGCATGAGCACACCGGTCACCGCGGACGCCGCGGACTGGGTGGCGACCTGGCGCAGCAGGGTGGTGTCGGAGGTGGCCCGGGCGATGAGGTCGCCCGGTTCGCGCCGCTCCAGCTCGGGCACGGTCAGCCGGAGCAGGCGGGCGGTGGTGCGCCGCCGGGTGGAGCAGACGACGGACTCGGCGGCGCGCTCCAGGACGTACTGGCCGGCGGCGGCGGACACGGCCGCGCCGACCACGAGCGCGCTGAGCGCCACCACCGGCGCGGTGGCCCCGCGCCCCGCCCCCAGGTCGTCCACCATCTGCTTGGCGGCCAGCGGCTGAGCCAGGCTGAGCGCGCCGCCGACCAGGCCGAGCAGCGCCCCGGCGAGGCCGGCGCGGCGGTGGGGCCGCAGGTGGGCCGCAAGGGCCCGGTAGCCGGACAGGGCGGCCGGGGACGCGGCGCGCGGGCGGCGTTCGGCTCCGGCGGGGGCGGTTTCGGCGGGCCCGTCCGGCGCGCCC